>DATDBL010000315.1:0-18342 GCA_036524855.1 Aldersonia sp.
CACCCGGGCCAGCAGCAGGGCCGACGCTGGCCTTCCTCGAGCTCCTCCTGGGTCCGGCGAATTCGGCGCTCTCGGGTCTCGTCCTGCTTGGCATCCTCGATCCAGCAGATGAACTCGTTGCGGGCCAAGGGTGTGATGTCGCTCCACGCGCCGAGCGCCGTCGGGTTGGCGATAAGCGCCTCGCGCAGGTCCGCGGGCAACTGGTGCACCGCCCCACCAAGCACGCGCTGGCTGCTCATAACGCCCACGGTAGCGAGCCGCCACTCACGCGGCCTGCCATACGAAGCCGTCTGGGTCGGTGAAGGGTCCGGTATCGCCGATGACGACGAGCCGGTGTGATCCGGTGCCCTGCGGCGAGACGCCAGCGGTCTTGGCGAGGGCGTTGCGCCCGAGGAGGGCCAACTTCACGGGCGAGCCAGGCGTGTCGAACTGGACGTATTTGCGGCCGAAGCTCTTCGCCACAGCCAGGCCCTGGTCCACGTAGAACTGTTTGCTCGTCTTGACGTCCTCGACTCCCAGCTGTAACACGACGTCGTCGACTTCCCTGGTGGCCGGACCGGAATCCTTCTTCGAGGAGGACGCGACCGTCCAGATCGTCCCGTCCGGAGCCTGCACGACGCCGCCGTAGCCCCAGAAGCTCTTCGCCACCGGCTTCAGCGGCGTGGCGCCGCAGTCGAGGGCGGTGCGAACGAGACTGTCGACGGTGCTCGGCTGGGACACCACGAGCGACATCGTGAACCCCCGGAAGCCCGTCGTCGGTGCCTCGGAGGCGCGGACGCGCACACGATCGCCCACGCCGAAGGCGGCGGCGTAGAACGCCTCGGCCTCCGCGGGGTCGGGCACCTCGAGGAGGACAGAATCAAGGGAGGTCATGGCAGCTCCTGGACGCGAAATCAGGTTGTTTGCGGGATCGCGGTAGCCTCTCATGCCGGAAACGCTAGTTGCGGTTCGGCGGCCTGCGCTTCTCGATTCCTGACCGGTCTGCTCACCCGAGAGCTCCTCGCCCACATCGAGGGCGACCGGCGAGCGCTGGTGCCGATTGCCCTTCGCCGACGTGAGACCCATCCGCGCATGCATCGTCAAGATCGCCAGATCGCGGCGCTACGGTCGCAGAAGCCCAGCATCGCGGCCACCTCGCTCGGGGGTCAGTCCGGCTCATGCGAGAACCGAGCGACGTCGCGGGCGCGCAACGCGAGCCACAGTTCGTAGCGGTCCTGCGCGGTGTCGAGCCGGCGCCCGGTGAGCCGTTCGATGGTGGCCACCCGGTTGGTCATGGTGTGCCTGTGCACCCCCGACGCCTCCGCCGCCGCACCCCACTGACCGTTGTGATCCAGGAACGCGGTCAACGCGCGGAGCAGATCGTCGGCCCGGTCGGCCGCCTCCAGCGGTCCCAGCACCGCGTCCGAATACGCCCGCAGCGCTTCCGCTCCCGCCGCCATCAGCACGACCCGGCTGCTGGCGACCTCCTCGACCCGCACCGGCCTGCCCTGCAACCGGCTGGTCGGCAGGGCCGCGTGGGCCTGCCGCAGCGACAGCACGAAAGCACCGGGGCGCACACCCATTCCGATGCCGACGGCGTGGTCGGGCGCCAACGCGGCGAGCGCCGCGCCCACCTCGGTGTCCACGGGTACCGCGACATCGACCACCTCGCCGGCCACCCGCACCAGCGCGTCCGGCAACGAGGTCAGTAGGTCTGCCGCGAGGTCCGCGGCCTCGCCGGGGGCCGCGACCGCCGCGGCGCGTAGATCCTTGTCGGGGATCGCGACCGAGGCCAACCACCGGGCCGCGACCGCGTCGTCGACGGTGCCGCGGCTCAGCCGTTCGACGACGTTGGCACGACCACGCCGCTGCGCCGCCGTCAGGCTGTGCCGGCGTTCGAGTTCCAGCGACAGCAGCGAGACCAGGTCGCCGGACAACTGCTGCTGCGCGGGCGGGGCGTCGGCGGGCCCGTCGCTCAGCAACCAGGCACGCAGCCGTCGGGCGCCGAGCGCGTGCAGTTCGCGTCGTCGGCCGCCACCGATGTCGACCGCCGCCGCACCGAGCCCCTGTCCGCGGATCGAGTCGAGCACATGCTGTAGCTGCTGCGCGAGTTGCTCACCACCGGAGTCGGATTCGGCCAGCACGCGTCCCAGTAGATCGACGATGACCACCCGACAGCCCGTGGCCTTCCGGTACGCGCCGAGCGGGCCGAGCAGCCCGCCAGGGGTCACGGCCGCCGCGGTGAGCGCCCGCTGGCTCTCCAGCGCCCATTCGAGCTCCCTGCGTTCGGCGCGCGCGAGTCGGGCGAACACCGCCTCCGTCACGGCGATGAACGGCACCGGTTCGGGGACCGTGAGCAGCGGCATCCCGACCTCGTCGGCGGCGGCGATCAGCCGCTTCGGCGCCGCCTGGTGCGGCAAACGCGATCCCAACCCCAGCCCGACGGCCCGCACTCCGGCGGCGTCGAGGTTCGAAACGTAGCTGCGGCATCCCGGCAGGGTCTTCGACATCAGTAGGCCGATGGTCAGCAGCAGTTCGCCGCCGTGCAACCAGGACCCCGCGTCGACGAGTTCGGACACCGCCGCCGCATCGATCTCGCGGTCGGCGTTCACTCGCCCGGCAACAAGTTCCAATCCGAGGTTCGGATCGGCGACCAGTTCGGCGACCGTCAGCATGGACACAGTGTCGAACACCCCGAGCCAGATTGGAAGTGCTGTCGGTATCGCGCCGGCAACCGCCTGCGGGATCGTTGACCTATGACGAACGACACACCGATCGGCCCGGTCGACGCAACCCGCGTGCCCCGCTACGCCGGACCCGCGACATTCGCCCGCCTGCCCCGCACCGACGAGGTGTCTCACACCGATGTCGCCGTCGTCGGCATCCCGTTCGACTCCGGCGTCTCGTACCGCCCCGGCGCGCGGTTCGGCCCCGGCCACATCCGCGCCTCGTCCAAGCTGCTGCGGCCCTACCATCCTCGGCTCGACGTCGAACCGTTCGCGGCCCAGCAGGTCGCCGACGCCGGCGACATCGCGGTGAACCCGTTCGACATCGGCGAGGCCATCACCACCATCGAGCACGCCTCCAACGACCTGCGCGAGGGTGGCACGAAGCTGATCACCCTCGGCGGCGACCACACCGTCGCGCTGCCGCTGCTGCGGTCGGTGTACCGCGACCACGGCCCGATCGCCGTCGTTCATTTCGACGCCCACCTCGACACGTGGGACACCTACTTCGGCGCCCCCTACACCCACGGGACACCGTTCCGGCGGGCGAGCGAGGAGGGTCTGCTCGATCCGGAGCACTGCCTGCACGTCGGCACCCGCGGGCCGCTGTACTCGTCGAACGACCTGTCCGACGACAAGGTGCTCGGCTTCCAGGTGATCGGCTCCGACGACTTCCAACTCGACGGACTCGCGACGGTCATCGAACGGATGCGGGCCCGGCTGGGCGACGCGCCGGTGTACGTGTCGGTCGACATCGACGTGCTCGACCCGGCGCACGCCCCCGGAACCGGCACCCCGGAGGCGGGCGGCATGACCAGCCGCGAACTGCTGCACTCGCTGCGCGGGCTTGCCGGGCTGAACGTGGTCGGCGCCGACATCGTGGAGGTCGCGCCCGCCTACGACCACGCGGAGATCACCGGCATCGCCGCCGCCCACGTCGCGTACGAACTGTTGTCCGTCCTCGCCCTCGGCACCGACCGATGACCACGCCGCGCAACGGCGGCGCCGCCGTCGTCGAGACGCTGGCGGCGCACGGCGTTGACGCCGTATTCGGCATCCCGGGCACGCACAACCTGGAGATCTACCGTCACCTGCCCGGTGCCGCGATCAAGGCCGTCACCACCCGCCACGAGCAGGGTGCCGGCTACGCCGCTGAGGCGTACGCACGGGTGGGCGGTCGCCCCGGCGTGGTGGTCACCACCAGCGGTCCCGCGCTCACTAACGCGCTGACCGCCGCCGCGACCGCGTACGCCGAGTCGCAACCGATGCTGGTGCTCTCGACCGGGATGCCGACGGGCACCGAGGGGCGAGACCTGGGGCAGCTACACGAGATTCGCGACGCAACCGGCGCGATGGCGGCGCTGATCGGCAACAGCCGGCGGGTGTCGAGCCCCGACGAAGCCGCCGAGGCCGTCACCGAGGCGTTCGCCGGCTTCACCGGCCGGCGTCCCCGCCCGGCACACGTCGAGATCCCGATCGACGTCCTCGAACAGTCGTGGTCGGGCGAGACCCGGGTGGCCACACGTGTTCCGGCCCCGCACCCCGATCCCGACGGCGTGCGGCGCGCCGCCGAGGTGCTCGCGGGTGCGACCCGACCGCTGATCATCGCCGGCGGCGGAGCGGTCGACGCGCAGGGGCCGCTCACCACGCTCGCCGAGGCCCTCGGGGCGCCGGTCGCGACCACGGTCAACGGCAAGGGCGTCGTCGACGAGTCCCATCCCCTCTCGGTGGGCGCGGCGATCCGCCTGCGCGCGTTGCAGAAGGCCGCCGCCGACAGCGACGCGCTGTTGGTGATCGGCAGCGAACTCGGCGATTCCGACCTGTGGGGCGGACGCATCACGGGACAGACCGTCATCCGCTGCGACGTCGACCCGGCGCAGCTGGGCAAGAACTGCCCTGCCGACCACGTGCTGCTCGGCGATGCCGCCGTGACGGCGCAGGCACTGGTGGCGGCGATGCCTGCGCGCGGCTCGGCCGACGGCGCCGCCTGGGCGGCGGACCTGCGCCGGGCCTGCCGCGCCGAGGCCGAGACCGACGCCGGCCCGTACGCGGAGATCGCGGCCGCGATGCGCGCGGCGCTGCCGGCCGACGCAGTGCTCACCGGAGACAGTTCGCAGGCAACCTATTTCGGCTCCGTGCATTTCTTCGACGTGCCCGCGCCGCGGCGCTTCTGCTACACCCCGGGCTTCGCCACGCTCGGCTACGGCCTGCCCGCCGGGCTCGGCGCATCGATCGCCCGACCCGGGACGCCTGCCGCCGTACTGCTCGGCGACGGCGCGCTGATGTTCAGCGTCCAGGAACTCGCGACGCTGGTCGAGCAGCGGCTGCCGGTGCCGATCGTCGTCGTCGACAACGGCGGATACCGCGAGATCCGCGACCAGGAGGCCGCCCGCGGCATCCCCCCGATCGGCGTCGACCTGCACGTCCCCGACCTGGCCGCGCTCGCCGTTGCCATGGGCGCACGCGGGGTGCGCACCACGTCGTCCGCCGACCTGCCCGACCTCATCGGCGATGCACTCGGCGCCGAATGCCCGACCCTCGTCCACTTCACCATTCGCTGACCCACAACAGCTTTCACGAAAGGAGCGACTGGCATGGATATCGCTATCGTCGCGCTCTATCTCGTCGGCATGGTCGCCTTCGGCTTCTGGGGCAAACGAAAAGCCACCACCCAATCCGACTTCCTGGTCGCCGGCCGGCGACTCGGCCCCTTCCTCTACTCCGGCACGATGGCCGCCATCGTGCTCGGCGGAGCCTCGACCATCGGCGGCGTCGGCCTCGGCTACGAGTACGGGATCTCCGGCATGTGGCTGGTCGTCGCGATCGGCGCCGGAATCCTGTTGCTGAGCCTGCTCTTCGCCGGCCGCATCCAGCGCCTGCGGGTCTACACCGTGAGCCAGATGCTCGAATTGCGGTACGGCCCAGGCTCCAGCGTCCTGTCCGGCGTCGTGATGTGGGCCTACACCCTGATGCTGTCGGTCACCTCCACGATCGCCTACGCGACGATCTTCGGTGTGCTGCTGGACATCGGCAAGGTTCCGGCGATCATCCTCGGTGGCGGCGTGGTGATCGTCTACTCGACGCTCGGCGGCATGTGGTCGATCACGCTGACCGACTTCGTGCAGTTCATCATCAAGACGATCGGCATCTTCTTCATCCTGCTGCCGGTAGCGCTCGTGCACGCCGGCGGATTCGGCGGGCTGGCGGAGAAACTGCCAGCCGACGCCACCTCGCTCACCACCATCGGGGGCGGCACCATCGTCACGTACTTCGTCATCTACACGTTCGGTCTGCTGATCGGGCAGGACATCTGGCAGCGGGTGTTCACCGCACGCAGCCCGCAGGTCGCCAAGTGGGCCGGCGCCGGTGCCGGTGTGTACTGCCTGCTCTACGCGGTCGCCGGCGCGCTGATCGGCATGGCCGCGAAAGTCCTCCTACCCGCGCTGGATTCCCGCGACGACGCGTTCGCGAGTCTGGTGGAGTTGGAGCTGCATCCGATTCTCGCGGGACTGGTGCTGGCGGCCGCGCTCGCGGCGGTGATGTCGACGTCGAGCGGCGCGCTGATCGCAACCGCGACCGTGTTCAGCCAGGACATCGTCGCGCGGTTGACACACCGGGACGTCGAGGCCGGCTCCGAGCACGACCACGTCCGCAGCAACCGGTTCTACGTCGCGGGATTCGGCATCGTCATGGTGATCATCGCCTGCGTCCTGCAGGACGTGGTCGCCGCACTGACCGTCGCCTACGACATCCTGGTCGGCGGCCTGCTGGTGCCGATCCTCGGCGGGCTGGTGTGGCGGCGCGGCACCAACGTCGGCGCGATCGCCTCGATGGCGGTCGGCACCGTCGCGACGCTCGCGACGATGCTCGTGCTCGGCGACATCTACGCCAACGAGGTCATCTACGTCGGCCTGCTCAGCGGCCTGGTGGTGTTCGTGGTCGGCAGCCTGCTCAGCGAGCCCACCCCACCGGAGATCATGGCGGAATGGGACCGGCGCAGTCGGGGCGAGGATGCGGAGGTCGAAGCGGTGGCGTGAGGCGCCGGTCAGGGCACGGCAGGGCATGCCGCGCAGGTTTTGTACGCGTCGCGCGGGCACCACACGCGCGGCGCGTATGAAATGTGCGCGGTGTCGGGCACCGCGGGGCCCCGGCGTCCGAGAGAACGGTGTGCTAACCGGTAACGAGCGAGCACTCATGGGCGGTTCCTGGACGAAACCGACACCCGTTACCCGCTCGGCGTTTCCGCTGGTCATTGGCCGCTCGGCTGCATGCGTGTGCGGCGAGCCATCACTGTCGGCAGCGCGCGTCGAGTCGACGAATCGCACTCGCTCTCGGTCGCTGCGTCGATCCTGCTGCGCGCGATCCACAAGACCGGCGGCGACGGTCTCGAGCACCGACTCGGCGACTCGGACCTGTGGTCGCCCCGCGCCCCACTGGCCGTCGACAGGATCTGTCCCCGTACACCCGTATGCTCCGGGGATGGCCAGCTCTCGTCGCGTCACTCGGGCGCCCTCGGCAACCGACTGGATCGCCCCCTGGATGACGGTTTGTGAGATCGCCACCACGGCGCCGCTCGTGATCGGCTACCGGACATCGCGCATGCTCACCAGCGGATGGCCGCCCAATGCCCGCGACCGCCGCGAGTACAGCCGGATGTGGCAGGAGAAGATCGAGGTCTTCGCCGAGGCGGCGATGGCGGCGGCCACCGCTCCACCCGGCCCGGTTGCGGCCGAGAGGGCCCTGAACCTGGTACGGCGTCGCGTCCGGAGCAACGCACGGCGGCTGTCCCGCGGGTGAGCCGGACTCCAACGAGACCGGGAAACTGTGGGAGGTCAGGCGGCGATCGCGACTTGGGGTTGTGCGGGCGCGGGGCACGAGCGGGCGTGTCCTCGCCGAAGGTGTTGTCGAGGACGCGGGTGCGATCTGCAGGAGCAGCTGGCGCCGACCGGTGACCAGCGCATCGGCTGTTTCTTGACCATGCGTTGCTGATGAGGTGGTTGAGGTAGTGCTCGGCCTGGGGGTTGAGGTATCAGGGCAGGTCGCGGATGTCCTCGCCGCCGTCGGTGAGGAAGAGAACCTGCTGGTTTCTTGCATGCCTGGGACCTGAGCACCTCGTAGAGCCTGCGTTTGAGTTGTCGTCGAAGACACATGCCTCATACGAGCCCGCGGACAGGGTAGCTCCGGCTGGACCGTGTCGTGGCGGGATGACGGGGTGAACGATTGCGTATTCGCAGCTGTGGCCGCCGGCGGGGACACCGCACTGGGCTGGTGGACCCTGGCCGCCACGATCGTGGCTATGCTCGCCCTCGGCGGCGGCCGCCCCGTCCTGCCCGGCCGCACATCCTGACCTTCCCACCGCACCGAGCAGCCCCCACCGCGATGCCCGATTCTGTGCCGCCGCTCGTCGGAGTCCACCCGGCGGCATCACTGGGCAGATACCGCGGAAAGGAGTAAAACGAGCGGTGCACCCACAACCCACGACGGACACCGAACCGCGGCCACATCGACCCAAGGAGTGGTCAGGAGGGCCTGTTTCCCACGGATTCGGACCAAGAAAACAGGGAGCGCATCGCTCCCTTCCACCTCCAACCTATACCGGACCCCCGGGCTTGCGGCAAGCCCCCCGTCGTGGCACACAATCACTGACCGAAGCCACAAGCTGCGCAAACGGTGGCCGACGTCCGTGCAAACCACGGAGACGCCACGGAAACGAGGGGGATGTGACCACGCACGAGTACGAGAACGAACTGCGGTCGGAGCAAGGCTACGTCGACGACCTCTACACCCGACTCGACGCAGAGCGCACACGGGTGAAGGACCGCTACGACGCCGCCCTCCGCAGCCACGGCGGGACGCTCGTCGACCGGGACGTCGAGGTGCGCACCCTGGGCAGGGAGATGCTGCGGCTCAACGTCGCCGACCACGGGCTGTGTTTCGGTCGCCTCGACGCGATTACGGGCGAGCGTGCCTACATCGGCCGGATCGGCATCTTCGACGAGGACGACGAGTACGAACCGTTGCTGCTCGACTGGCGCGCACCGGCCTCGCGCGCCTTCTACACCGCGACCGCCGCGCACTCGGAGAACATGCGCCGCCGCCGCCAGTTCCACGCCCGCGGCCGTCAGGTCGTCGACTTCACCGACGAGGTGCTCGGCCGTCCCGGCGATGCCGAACGCGGCGGCCGCGGCGACGCCGCCCTGCTCGCCGCGGTCACCGCGCCGCGCGGTGAGGGGATGCGCGACATCGTCGCGACGATCCAGGCCGAGCAGGACGAGATCATCCGCCTCGACCACCCCGGCGTGCTGGTGATCGAGGGCGGCCCCGGCACCGGCAAGACCGTCGTCGCGCTGCACCGGGTCGCGTACCTGCTCTACACCCAGCGCGAGCAGATGGAACGCAACGGCGTGCTCGTGGTCGGGCCCAATCGCGAGTTCCTGCACCACATCAGCACCGTGCTGCCGTCGCTGGGCGAGACGAGCGTCGTGTTGACCACCACCGGTGACCTCGTGCCCGGCCTGCACGTCACCGCCGACGACACCCCGGAAGCCGCACAGCTCAAGGGATCTCTGCAGATCCTCGACGTGCTCGCGGCAGCGATCGCCTACCGCCAACGACTGCCGGAGCAGCCGATCCCGATCGAACTCGGCGGCGTCGCCCTGACCATCGAGGCGGCGACCGCCGAGTGGGCACGCGACGAGGCGCGCTCGAGCGGGCTGCCGCACAACGAAGCTCGTGGAGTGTTCACCGAGATCGTCACCTACGTGCTCACCGAACGGGCCATCGGCCGGATCGGGAAGGGCTGGCTGAGCCGCGACGACCGCGACGCGTGGGAACAGATGCGCCAGAACCTGATCCGCGACCTGGCCGAGGACGAGACCTTCACCGCCGCACTCAATGAGCTGTGGCCGATCCTGACGCCGGAAACACTGCTCGCGCAGCTATATACGTCACGCGAGCGGCTGCGCGCCGTGTGTGCCGAGTCACTCTATCGGTCCAAGGGCAACGCCTGGACGGTGTCGGACGTGCCGCTGCTGGACGAACTGGTCGACCTGCTGGGTCCCGACAAGCCCGCCGATCACAGCGCCGACCGCGAACGTGCGACCGAGGCCGCCTACGCCGCCAACGTGCTCGACTCTCTGGTCAGCCGCGCCGACCACATGGACGACGAGGACCACCTCTTCGCCACCGACCTGCTCTACGCCGAGGACCTGGCCGAGCGTTTCGAGGAACGCGATACCCGCACTCTCGTCGAACGCGCCACCGCGGACCGGGATTGGACCTATCGCCACATCGTGGTCGATGAGGCGCAGGAACTGTCCGATATGGATTGGCGGGTGCTGATGCGCCGGTGCCCGGGCCGCTCGTTCACGGTGGTGGGCGATCTCGCGCAGCGACGGTCGGCGTCCGGCGCGACGTCGTGGGCGGCGGTGTTCGATCGCTACGCGCCCGGCCGCTGGCAGTACCGGTCGCTGACGGTGAACTACCGCACCCCCGCCGAGATTATGGCCGTCGCCGCGGCGCTGTTGGCGGAGTTCGCGCCGAAGGTCCAGCCACCGGAGTCGGTCCGGGCGGCGGGTGTGCGGCCGTGGTCCCGGCAGGTCGACGAAGTGCACCCTGCAATTGCCGAATTCGTGCACGACGAGGCCCGCCGCGAAGGCACGAGCGTCGTGATCGGCCCGCCCGGTGTGTCTGGCACCGTCCCGCCGTCGGAGACGAAGGGACTCGAGTTCGACGCCGTACTCGTCGTGGAGCCGGAACGCATCCTCGCCACCGGGTCCCGCGGGGCGGCGGACCTGTACGTGGCGCTTACCCGCGCGACGCAGCGGCTCGGGGTGCTGCATCGCGGGGAGTTGCCACCGGCGCTGGGTGGGTTGGTGGAAGTCGCGGACGCCGTCGGCGACGGGAACCAGCGGACGGCGTGACGGCTGCGCGAGGTGTCGTGACGACCCACTATTACCTGCCCGGGCGCGGGCCGCCACCGGCGCCGTGAGGTCTCAGGACGGCCCGCCCGCGGCGCAATTCAGGAGGCGACCAGGTCGTCGATCTGGTTGATCGCCGACGTGGCGCCCTCCACCACACCCATGTCCAGCACCTGCTGCAGCGCCTCGGCCGACTCGAAGGTGCTCACGTAGGTCGCACGGGTGCCGCCGACGTGCTCGGCAAAGGTGTAGACGTTACTGGAGACCGGCAGAGCGGGGTTCGGGTTGAAGTCCGCGTCGGCGAAGCCGTCGTCGAAGGAGAAGGTCTTCGGCTCGTCGACCGCCGTGATCTGCCAGTATCCGGCGAACTTTTCACCCTCCGGGCTGGTCATGAAGTACGTCGTGCGGCCCCCGGGCGTGAGGTCGTGGTCGACCACGGTTGCCGGGTAGGTCGGCGGTCCCCACACCTTCTCCAGCTGTCGTGGGTCGGCGTAGACCTGCCAGATCCGTTCCACGGGCGCGGCGAAGTTGGCGGTGATGGTGAGGGTCAGGTTGTCGAGGTCCTGCTGGACATCGGTCACAGGCATAGTTCAGTCCTCCTTGGTTGAGTCGGATGCGATGAGTTCGTCGATGCGCGCGATGCGACCACGCCAAACCTGTTCCAGCTCGGTCAGCATGGACGCCACCGATCGCACCGCAGCCACGTCGCCGTTGGCCAGCTGCTCGCGACCCCTGCGTCGCTTGGTGAGCAGGCCGGCCTTCTCCAGCACGGCGACGTGCTTCTGCACCGCGGCGAAGCTCATCTCGTACTCCGCCGCGAGCGCGGAAACCGAGTGCTCCCCGGCCAGCACTCGGCGCATGATGTCGCGCCGGGTCCGGTCGGCAAGCGCGTGGAACAGGGCGTCTGCCCGGTCCGCGTCTTCCTCGGCCACAAGTCCAATATACAACCGATCAGTTGTACGTTGTCAAGCCCTGCTGCCGAGTGGGTGAATTTCGGTGGTGGCAGTTCCTCAGCTCGCCACCCGCCGCAGGCGACGTTGTCCAACGCTGTTGCCGCTGGCCACCGGTTTCACGCGCACAGTTACATGCGGCCGATGCAGTTGATCTGCCGTGACTGGATCAGCATCGACGAGATTCGGGCGAAGGGCCCGCAGGCGTATCGGACGACAGCGAACACCATCGACCTGTGGCCCTGCGACCGCGCGACGATGGTCGACCACCCGGAACCCGGCGACTTCCACATGAGCTGCACGGACTCGAGTAGCGTTTCGGAGAGTCGGACCACGCGTGGAGGATGATGTCGAATGGCGGCCGCAGAGCAGAAGCCCGTCCGGGTGGCCCTCATCGGCTACGGATTCGTGGGCAAGACCTTCCATGCGCCGTTGATCACGGCGACACCCGGGATGGAGCTGACCTGCGTCGTCTCGAGCCGGCCCGACGCCGTCCACGCCGATCTGCCCGACGTCGCCGTCGTCGACGACCAGCAGGCGGCGCAGGGCGTCGACCTCGTCGTGGTCGCCGCGCCCAACGCGATGCACGCGCCGCTGGCCGCGGACGCGATGCGCGCCGGCAGGCACGTCGTCGTCGACAAGCCCTTCACTCTCGACGTGGACGAGGCGCGGAGCCTGCGTGCGCTGGCCGCCCAGCACGACCGGCTGTTGTCGGTGTTCCACAACCGCAGGTGGGACAGCGACTTCCTCGGCGTCGAGCAGGTGATCGAGTCCGGTCGGCTCGGCGAGGTGGTGCAGTTCGAATCGCACTTCGACCGCTTCCGCCCGGAGGTCCGCGACCGCTGGCGGGAACGCAGCGAACCAGGCGGCGGGCTCTGGTTCGATCTAGGACCGCACCTGATCGACCAGGCGCTGCAGTTGTTCGGTCTGCCGCAGTCGGTGACCGCGGGGATCGCGGTGCTACGCCCGGGCGGCTCGGCGGACGACTGGGCGCACGTCCTGCTGAGCTACGAGCACCTACGGGTGATCCTGCACGCGAGCATGGTGACGGCGGGCGGGACAGCGCGGTTCACCGTCCACGGCACGTCGGGCAGCCTGGTCAAGCAGCACCTCGACCCGCAGGAGGATCAGCTCAAGGCGGGCATGCGCCCCCGCGATCCCGGCTGGGGCGTCGACGACGATCCGTTCGTTCTGTATCTCGGTGACGGTTCGCGGGAGGAGCTACCCGCGCCGATCGGTGATCAGGGTCGTTACTACGCCGGGATCCGCGATGCGGTGCTCGGGATCGCACCGACGCCTGTCACGTCCGCGCAGGCGCTGGCGGTGATGGCGGTGGTGGAGGCGGGGCTGGTGTCGGCGCACGAAGGGCGCAGTGTCGAGCTGGAGCTGACCGACGACGAGCGCGACGCATTCGCGGAGGCGTGACCACGCGTATCAGATTGCGCTGAAAGGGAATTCAGCTGTCTAGGACCGGGATACGGAGGGATGAACTGTGAGCGATGCGGTCGTCGTAGAGCACCTGAGCAGTCTCGGCTCGCCGCAGGGCTGTCGACTGGGCGATGCGAATCGTGAGGTGTCCCAGGCGCCGTGGGGCGACCCGCTGCGAACCCCACTCATCGGGGCGATCAACGGGCCCGCGGTCGACCTGCGTTCGCACGAACTGCGGGTCCGCGACGATGGCGGCAACGCCGTCGAGTTACGCCACGTTGCATACGACGTTGCGGCCGCTCGTCTCAGTGGAATGTGGGTGGCTTCCCGGGGGAGACGCGATCGAAGCGCCGGATGGGCGACTGGTCGCGCTCGAGAACGCCCGCGTCGAAAAGGTCACCGACCCGGCCGCCGCATTCGTCTGCCACGGCGTGCAGGGCGTGGCCGAGATCTTGGCGAGCGCACCAGGCCCGGATCCAGAGGGGGAATCGACCTCACTGACATCAGCATCCCTACCGTCGAAGGACACGTCCAGCAGGCGATGGACAAGCTCGGGCTTTACTCGCGCGCGCAGATCGCCGCTTATCTGAGTTCGCGCGCCGCTCGCTGAACCTACACTTTGCTCGATCTGACAAACCGATACGGGAAGATGCTGGCCAACCGCCCTCGCGGCAGCCACCGACGTCGGCGCGGACGCGCTTCGCCGACTCCTCGCCCGCCTGGTGACCGCCGGTGTGCTGACCCGCGACTGCACCACCTTCGGCCTGACCGCGCTGGGTGAGCGCCTGTCGGCGGTGGCCCAGAGTCCCCCGCTCCATGCGTTCGACTCGTCGGTCATGGCGGGGATTCTGCTCGCCGCCGGCGGCGCGTCAGTGCACTTCGAAGTACCCGAATCCGGGCCAGATGCCGCCCATGACGACCGCGACGACAGGGCCGCGTCCCGGTGTGATGAGGACAGGCGGTGGCGCCCCGCGGTCGAAGCCGGCGAACCCGACCGCGCCGGTGCCGAGGCTGAGCCAGTGGACGCCGACCGGTCCGCCGGTCGCGGCCGCGCTGGGATGGGTGTTCTGGGCGTGGACGGTGGCCTGTCCCGGTCCTGGGCCCGGGGTCGTGCCCATCACCGGAGACGGCAGGTCGGCGAGCACGGTGGTCTGGATCTGGAACGGGGTCGGTTGGGGTTGCGCGCTTACGCTCGGCGCCCCCACCACCGCGGTGCCGACGAAGAGCGGGCCGGCAGCCAGCACGGTTGCGAGTCGGTCGCGTGTTCGCGTCCTCATGTATTTCACGTCGGGCAACGAAACGGATCGGTTACGCCCGGCGCGACCGTGTTTGCCATGGACGGAAGAGTGTTCACCACCAACATGCGGCTACGGCTAGCCCAATACGTCATCCTTCGGCCGAGTTGCGCTCACTGCGTAACGAGCATGTCTGCGCCGACGCTGTATTCACCGAGGGGTCGAAGATGCCTGTGCCGACTACCGAGGGGTTCCCATGGTTCATCCCACCGTTGTTCCGTCCAATCCGATCGATGCCATCCTGATGGCGTTGTCCTGGCTGGTCTGTTCGATTTCGGCACGCGAGGGCTGCGCGATCATTCAGTGATCCTGGTCCATCCCCGCGCGCTGTTGTGCCTTTCTTCTATGTTGGTGATGTATGCTTATCCCATACATCACCAACATGAGGAGGCTGTCATGTCGGTGACACAGATCGACCTTGACGACGACGCGCTGGCCGAAGTTATGCGGATCGCTGGGGTGCACACCAAAAAGGAAGCCGTGAACCTCGCAATGCGCGATTTTGTCGAGCGATTCCGGCGCATCGAGGCGCTGGCCCGATCCCGCGAGCAGGCGAAGGGCTGGGACTACGAGGGCTGGCTCGCCGCGCGGGCCGACGAGAAGGCCCTCAGGATTTGATCTACTTCCTGGTGGATTCCTCCGCAGTCTGGCGACTCCAACGACAACCGGAACTCACCGAGGTTTGGAACTCCTCGCTTCTCAGCGGGGGCGTCGGATCGTGCGAACCACAGCGAGCCGAGTTCCGTCGATCGGCCCGGAATGCGGACGAGTTCGATCAGATGAACCACATGTTCCGTGACGTCTACCCCGATGTGCCAGTGCCGAAATCTGTGTGGCGGTGGATCGATTCGGCGCAGCATCGGCTGGCAGGCGCAGGCGCGGCGCGTGACCTGTCGGTTGTCGATCTGCTGATCTGCGGCACCGCGGCGGCAACGGGCCTCGTGGTCCTCCATGACGCCGCCGACTACGAACTCGTAGAGCCTCACCTTCCCGACGTCAGCGCGCGGCGCGTCGTTAGCGGCGATCACTAGGGGATCCTAGGGAGTCCTCGGTCACGCGCCTAACATACAATCAGTCAGTTGTATGGGGTCAAGTCCGTTGCCGGGCCGGTGAATTCGGCGGCGACAGTTCCCGAGCGCGCTCGCCGCCGCCTACGCCCTGCGCCGTGCGCCGAGCGGCACGGCGAAGGAAGCCCACGCAGGGGGCGTGCGAATCCCGGTGCAGGAGATTCGGTTTGCAGATGCCTCGGCTGCGCGCAGTCCCTACTCGGTGAAAGTGAACCTGGTCGCGTCGGCGGGGAACCTCGACCACGCGATGGCGCGACGTGGGCGCAGTGCGAACGGTTCGGAGTACGAATTGGCGTCGAACGTGATCCCGTACTCGGCGTACTTGACGTTGGCAAGGTCCGCCAAGCGCTGCGCGAGTTCATGCGCGGGTTTGATCACGGGGACCTCGCCCTGCACGACGACCACCTTCCACGGGTCCGGCAGGTGGATCGTCACGTGCGGATCGGCAACGGCGGCCCGGACGTGCAGCGTGTCCGGGCTGCCGCCGTAGTAGAGGATGTCGTCGACCCACAGACCGTCCACGGGCACCACGTGCGGGCTGCCTCCCGGCCGGTTCACCGCGACCCAGTACTGCTTCGCCTCCTCCAGTCGCGTGCGCACGCTCTCCCAGGTCAGCGTGCCCGTGGTGGCACCGTAGCCCTGCGGCATGACCAGCTTTTTCGCTCGCGGCGTGCCGATCTCCGTCACACAAGCAGTACAGCACGGCGCGAGTGCAACGGCGATGTAGCACTCGCCCTGAATTCCACTGCGTCGACAGGCTTCGCCTCAGCGATGGTCGGCGAACGGGCCCTCGGGGGATGCCGCTCGGAGCTGCCCGAGATGGCCATCAGGGTCGGCGAACACGGCCGTGAATCCCCGGGACTGTTGGGCCGGTTCCGTAACGATCTCTGCACCGGCCTTCCTTGCCCTATCAACCATGTCTCGAACGTCGCGCTGGTCGGCAAGAGTCATGACGAGAAGGCACTCACTCATATCTGAGAGGGCTGTTACGCGTTTGCCCGTCACCCGGCCGAACCACCGGTGGGGATGGACATCACGTGGACGCCGTCATTGAGCGGGAACTGCAACGGCTCGGGGACCCCGTCCTCGGCAGGGGCGCCGAGAGAGGATGAAAACCGAGACCCTCAGCATGGAAGGCGAACGTCGTCCGCCTATCGGCGACCGGCAAGGCGACGGTGATGGATTGCTCGTTGGCGAACGGTTCGGTCATCGCTGCTTCCTACTCCCTGGCTTTCGGGCACCACAGGCTGAGTGGCGCCGGTTGAGTGCCGAGTCTTCTCCAAGAGGGGTTCAGGCCACCGCGACGATCGACCCAATGCCGTCGCGATCCGCGCCGCTGCGCCTCCTCGCTGACCAGCCGATGCGGCGTCATCGATCAGGGCCGGATGTCACATGTGACCTGCGGCCGGTGACTTAAGGGGGACCCCGGACAACCAACGCAGCGAAGGAGGACGAGATGTCCCAGACCCGGATCCCCAAGACCGAGATCACCGGCTTCTACGGCGCCATGGCCAAGGCGTTCACCAAGAAGATGCTGGGCGAGGTACCCGAGCAACTGGAAGTGATGTGGCTCAACAAGCCGGTCCTCATGACCACGCTGGGCATGTCGAAGAAGGCCAAGAAGTGGAAGGAGTGCGACGAGAACCTGAAGGTCTTCGCACACATGGCGACCATGGCGCTGATCGGCTGCAAGTTCTGCCTCGACCTCGGCTACTTCATGGCGCACCACGAAGGGCTCGATGAGGACAAAGCACGCGAGGTACCGCGCTGGCGCGAGTCGGATGTCTTCACGCCACTGGAGCGTGACGTGATGGAGTACGCAGAGGCGATGAGCCAAACGCCGCCGACGGTGACCGACGAGCTCTCGGCGCGGTTGCTGAAGAGTCTCGGCGCGCCGGCTCTCGTGGAGTTGGCTGCCTTCGTCACGCTGGCGAATATGGCTGCTCGGATGAACATCGCGATCGGCCCATTCGCGTCGCAGGGGTTTTCGGCGGCATGCGGCCTCCGCCCGTTGGCCGAGCCGTCGACCGCTGCGGGCGGCGTAGCCTCCGGCACATGAGCACTCCGTCACGCACCGAGGAGTTCGAAGCCCATCGCAGTCTGCTCTTCACCGTCGCCTACGAGATGCTCGGCTCAGCAGCCGACGCCGACGACGTCGTCCAGGAGAGCTGGCTGCAGTGGGCTGACGTCGACGACTCGCAGGTCCGCGTCCCCCGCGCGTTCCTTATCCGGATCGTCACCCGGCAGGCGCTCAACCGATTGCGGACACTGTCCCGCCGTCGCGAGAACTACGTCGGCGAATGGCTGCCGGAGCCGCTGCTGACTACCCCCGATGTGGCCGATGATGTCGAGTTTGCGGAGAGCATCTCGATCGCCATGCTCACGGTCTTGGAGACGTTGAGCCCCACCGAACGGGCGGTGTTCGTGTTGCACGAGGTCTTCGCTGTGCCGTACGACGAGATCGCGGCGTCGCTCGACAAGACGCCAGCGGCGACCCGGCAGACCGCCCGCCGAGCCCGCTTGCACGTCGAAGCCAGACGCCCACGGATCCAGGTCAGCCGCGCGGAGCATGAGAATGCGGTCGAGCGGCTCCTAGTGGCGGTCCGGACCGGCGACATCCACGGGCTGATGAGTGTGTTGGCCCCGGACGTGGTGGCGGTGGCCGACGGTGGCGGGCTGGCTCCAGCGGCCCGACGGCCGATCAATGGGGCCGACCGGGTGGCGAAGGTGATGCTCGTGGGGGCCAGGACCCACGGCGTCGTCCTTCGTGCCGCCTGGGTCAACGGCGCGCCGGCGGTCAGGATCGAGATGAACGACGAGCTCGTCGGCGTGACCACAGTGAAAGTCGAAAACGGCAGCATTACTGGGCTCTACCTCCTTTTCCGCACTTCTGGGACCCGTTTTGGCTCCCCCATGAGGCCGGGTCAACTGGTGTAGACGCTGTGCGGGATTTCGAGCAGGTCGAGGACGAGTGCCTG
>DATDBL010000316.1:0-6931 GCA_036524855.1 Aldersonia sp.
GCGCCGCATCGTCAGTACCGGCGCCGGGCCCGAGGACCCACGCCTGCACTTTGCCGGCGGCATCGACACCCGGCGCCGCGACCACCTCCGGGTGCGCGGCGAGCACCTGCGCCGCCGCCGACCCCGCGTATCGCACCATGCCCGACGTGGCCGCCACCGCGCCGCCGACGCTGAGCACGCCAGCCCCCGGGTACCGGTCACTTCCCGCGCAGATCCCGACCACGCCCTGGGAGTACTTGTCGTCGCCGGCGCCGGGTACCGGCCACAGGGCGCCGACCTCGTCCGGTTCGAGAGCCCAGAAATCCGCATCCGGAAGGTCGAGGCCGATCGGGACGAGCGCGATCCGCCCGCACCGCGCCGCCGCCAACGCGTGCACCCGCTTGTAGGCACCCGGGCAGACGGTCACCGCGGCCGTGACGGCGGGGCCGCTGACAGTGCCGGTGTCGGGGTCGACGCCGCTGGGCAGGTCGACGGCCACGATCGGCGCGGTGATCGCGGCGACGAGTTCGGCTGCGGCAGGCCGCAGCGGCCCGGTGCCTGAGATCCCGACGATGCCGTCGATGACCAGGTCGGCATCCGCCAGTTCGGCGGCGGGGTCGGCGGCGATTCGGCCGCCGCGGGCACGCAGGGCGGCGCGGCCGTCTTTGTGAGCGCGGTCGGGGTTCAGCAGCGCCGCGGTGACTGCGACGCCCCGCCGGCGCAGCATCGCCCCCGCCCACAACGCGTCGCCGCCGTTGTCGCCGGACCCGACGAGCAGGCCGACGTGGCGGCCGAAGATCCCGCCGGTGCGTTCGCGCAGTTCCTCGGCGACGACGGTCGCGAGGCCGCGGGCGGCGCGTTGCATCGGCACCCCGGCCGCGACGCGCTCGAACAACACCGCCTCCGCGGCCCGGATCTGCTCGACCGTGAAGTACCCGCGCATTCTCGCGAGGCTACGCTCGCCGGCATGGGTGCCCGCAGCCGCCTCGTCGGCTCCGCCGCGTACGTCACAGTGCTGACAATCGCGCTGACGGTGAGTGTGTCCGCTTGCGCGAGTTCGGATTCCGAGGAAGCCGCAGCAACCTCGACGACCACGGCGGCCGCGTCTGCGCGCACCACAGCGCCCACAGTGCCCACAGTGCCCACAGTGCCCACAGTGCCCACCGTGAACACCGCGCCTACCGTCGACGTGCGCGACATGGCCTTCTCGCCCGCGACCGTCACCATCACCGCGGGGCAGACCGTGACGTGGAACTTCGACGACGGTGGCATCCCGCATGCCGTGCAGGGCCTGCGCGACGTGGGCATGGAGATCAACAGCCCGATCGTGAAGTCCAGCGAATGGAGCCACACCTTCGCCGTGCCCGGCACCTACGACTACATCTGCCCGCTACGCCCGGAGATGCGCGGGACGGTGATCGTGGAGTAGGGGCTCGTCGATCCACGAGCTACTCGACGGTGCTGTCGCGCCGATCCGCAAGCTACTCGACGGTGCTGTCGCGCCGATCCGCAAGCTACTCGACGGTGCTGTCGCGCCGATCCGCAAGCTACTCGACGGTGTCGTCGCGCCGATCCGCAAGCTACTCGACGGTCACCGACTTCGCGAGGTTGCGCGGCTTGTCCACGTCGTACCCGCGCGCCTGCGCGACCTCGGCGGCGAAGATCTGCAGCGGCACCGTCGACACCAGCGGCTGCAGCAGCGTCGGCGCCGACGGCAACTCGATGAGGTCGTCGGCGAACGGCTTGACCGTCTCGTCGCCCTCCTCGGCGAGCACGATCGTGCGGGCTCCGCGCGCCTGGATCTCGCGGATGTTGCTCAGCAGCTTGGAGTGCAGCACCGCGCGCCCCTTCGGCGACGGCATCACGACGATGACCGGCAGGCCGTCCTCGATCAGCGCGATCGGACCGTGCTTCAACTCGCCCGCTGCGAAGCCCTCCGCGTGCATGTAGGCGAGTTCCTTCAGCTTGAGCGCACCCTCGAGCGCCACTGGGTAGCCGACGTGGCGACCGAGGAACAGGATGGTCGGCGCCGCCGCCAGCTCGCGCGCGACAGCGCGGACGGCCGGTCCGGTCTCGAGCACCCGCTCCACCAGGTCCGGCATCGCCTCGAGGTCGGCATATTCGCGCGCCACCTCGTCCGGGTACTTGGTCCCCCGCGCCTGCGCCAGCGCCAGCCCGACCAGATAGTTCGCGGTCACCTGCGCCAGGAACGCCTTCGTCGACGCAACGCCGATCTCCGGCCCGGCCCGGGTGTAGAGCACCGCGTCGGCCTCGCGCGGGATCTGCGCGCCGTTGGTGTTGCAGACCGCCAGCACCCGGGCCTTCTGGTCCTTGGCGTGCCGCACCGCCTCCAGCGTGTCGGCGGTCTCGCCGGACTGGGAGATCGCGACCACCAGGGTGGAGCGGTCGAGCACCGGGTCGCGGTAGCGGAACTCGCTGGCCAACTCGACCTCGACCGGCAACCGGGTCCAGTGCTCGATCGCGTACTTCGCGAGCAGCCCGGAGTGGTAGGCACTGCCGCAGGCCACGACGAACACCTTGTCGACGTCGCGCAGTTCCTGATCGGAGAGTCGCTGCTCGTCGAGGACGATCCGGCCGTTCGCGAAGTGCCCGATCAGGGTGTCGCGCACCGCGGCGGGCTGCTCCTCGATCTCCTTGAGCATGAAGTAGTCGTGGCCGCCCTTCTCGGCGGCGGCGAGGTCCCAATCGATACGAAATGGCCGGGCATGGACGGACTCTGTGTCGCCGTCGAAGTCGGTGATCGCGTAGGTTTCGGCAGTGATCACCACCACCTGGTCCTGCCCGAGTTCGACGGCGTCGCGGGTGTGTTCGATGAACGCGGCGACGTCGGAGGCGACGAACATCTCGCCCTCGCCTACGCCGACGACCAGCGGGGTGGAACGGCGCGCCGCGACGATGGTGTCGGGGTGGTCGCCGTGGGTGAAGACCAGCGTGAACGCGCCCTCGAGCCGACGCACCACGGCCTTCGCGCTGGCGACGAAGTCACCGGCGGTGGGGCCGTCGGCGTAGGCGCGGGCGACGAGGTGGACCGCGACCTCGGTGTCGGTGTCGCTGCGGAACTCGACGCCCTCGGCCTCGAGTTCCCGCCGCAGCGGGGCGAAGTTCTCGATGATGCCGTTGTGCACCACCGCGACCTTGCCGGTCGCGTCCCGGTGTGGATGCGCGTTGCGGTCGGTGGGACCACCGTGCGTCGCCCAGCGGGTGTGTCCCATCCCGGACGTCCCGGTGAACGCGGCGGCGCCGGTGTCGGCCAGTTCGGCCTCCAGGTTCGCGAGCCGACCCGCCTTGCGCTCGACCGCCGTGCCGCCCTCGCCGTCGAGGATGGCGATGCCCGCGGAGTCGTAGCCCCGGTAGTCCATCCGGCGCAGCGCCTCGACGACGATGTCGAGCGCCTCCCGGTGACCGACGTATCCCACGATGCCGCACATGGTTCCCCAGCGTACTTGGGCGCGCGATGGGCTACCGTTCGTGGCGTGTCGACGTCGGTGAAGTCACTGACCACCCAGCTCGCCAACCGCGGCCCCCACCAGGTGCAGCGCGGTGACCTGGCGTTCGCCGGTCAGCCCGGTGTGGTGTTCGCGCCGGCGGAGGGCTTCGGGCTGCCCGCGGTCGCGTTCGGGCACGGCTGGATGACCAGCGTGCACAACTACCGCACGTTCCTCGAGCACCTCGCGTCGTGGGGCATCGTGGTCGCGGCGCCCGACACGGAACGCGGACCGCTTCCGTCGCACCGCGGCCTGGCCGCCGACCTGTCCACGGCGCTCGACATCTGCGTGAACGTGCGACTGGGGACCGGGAAGATCAGCGTGCACCCGGACAAGCTGGCGGTGGTCGGGCACGGCATGGGCGCGGGCGTGGCGGTGCTGGCGGCGGCGCGCCGAGCGGACGTCGCTGCGGTGGGCGCACTGTTCCCGGCGACCACGGCGCCCCCGGCCGCGACGGTCGCCCCGTCGGTGCAGGTGCCCGCCCTCGTCGTCGCCGGCGCCACGGACCTGCACACCCAGCAGGCGCCCGCCGCCGAACTCGCCGCGGCATGGGGCGGTCCCGCAGTGCTGCGGGCGGTCGAGGAGGCCACCGACCACGGGTTGGTCGAGGGCCGTCGAGTCCTCGCCGCTCTCGGCGCCGGAGCCCACGAGGTCAAGACGTCGAAGTCGACCCGCGCCCTGCTGACCGGTTTCCTGCTACACACGCTGCAGCGCGACGACGAGTACAAGGCCTTCGCCGACACCGAGTCAGCGATTCCCCGCACCCTCGTCATCGATCCCACAGCCCCGCCGGAGGTGCCGCCGAAGTCGAAGGCGCGCGTGGTGCGCTCGATGCTGGGCCGCTGACGCCGCCGAGTCCCCTGCCCGCCCCACCGCGCTGATCACGGCGTTGTGGCCCCATTTTTCGGCGTGGCGCGGGCCATTCGCTCGGTGTGGTGAGCGCACACTCGTGCGTCACTCCAGCCAGGTCTTAGGGCGGATCGGGGCGTCGTCGACGTCCTTGCCGTCCGGTTCGCTCTCCCGAATTTCTGCTGTCGCCGCCAGGATCCGCGATTGAGCACGCCGGTGCTCGCGGTCGATCGCCTCGATGAGCAAACGCCCGCGGCTCACCACGACCCGGCCTCGGCGAGGATCGGGGCGGCCGCGTCGTCGTCGGGGCCTACGGCGGCGAGTTCTACCCGCGACTGGGTCGCTGCCGGCGACTGGGGCACCGCCGACGCACGACGGGCCGAGTTGCCTTGCAGCAGTGTCGGTTCGGCGGGATCCACGTCAGCGGCAAGCGTGACGCGCCGCGGTTCCGTATCCGGTTGCGCCACCACCGGATCGACGAGGATCGAGGCTTCGGGCGTGGGACTGCCGGACCAGCCCGCGGCCGGTAGTGGATTGCCCTCTGGTGGATCGCCCTGCGGCGGATCGTCCGGAATCGCTTCGGGTTCGGCCAGGCATGGGTCGAGCGCCTGCGCGACGACGGTGCCGACCTGCCCGACGGCGTGGGCCGCCGCCTCGCGCAGTGCGGTTACCGCCTCGTCGACACCGTCGGGCCACTCCCCGATCGCCGCCTCCAGACGCGTCCCGATCGCCCGCAGTACCTGCGCCGCAGCCTCCAGCGTGTCGATAGCGTCGCGGATCCGGGTAAGGGTGCGTTCGGCGCGGTCGAGGCAGTCGAGCAGCGCCTCGACGGCCTCGGACCCTCCGGTACCGTGCCACTGGTCGGGCAGCGACCGCGCGAGTCGGTACTGCTCTCGCCACTGCGCCTCCGCGACGGCGAGCAGCGGTCGCAGGGCCGCGGCGGTGGCGTCGAGCCGGTCGGGGTCGAAGCGGCTCACGACCGGTCCAGCCGGTCTGCGGTGTCGACGTCGGCGGCGACGGTCCGTTGGGTCGCGACGGCGATCCGATCGGCGAGGTCGGCAGTGCGCTCCGCCCACGCCTGCACCTCGGCTGCGAGGCGCGCGCAACCCGCCAGGTGCATCATCCGGCCCGCGCAGTCTTCCAGGGCGACGGCCGAGCGGCGCTCGGCCGCGACCAGCGCCGCCACGCGGTCGGACCGCAGCTCCACCCTGCTCATGTGAGCTAGGACGCACCAGACGACCCGCCGGTTCCGGAACACGCCGATCCGATCCCGCGTTGCATCTCACCGTGACCGTTCCGTTCTCCGTCCTCGACCTCGCGCCCGTCGGTACCGGCATGACGACAGGGGAGGCCCTGCGCAACACGCTGACCCTGGCCCAGCACGTCGAACGGCTCGGCTATCACCGGTTCTGGCTGGCCGAGCACCACTCGATGCCCGGCATCGCCAGTTCGGCGCCGGCGATCATGATCGGCCAGGTCGCGGCTGTAACCGAACGGATGCGGGTGGGTTCCGGCGGCGTGATGCTGCCCAACCATGCGCCGCTCGTGGTGGCCGAGCAGTTCGGCACGCTCGACGCGCTGTTCCCCGGCCGGATCGACCTCGGCATCGGCCGCGCGCCCGGCACCGACCAGGTCACCGCGCACGCGCTGCGCCGCGGGAACGTCAGTGTCGACGACTTCCCGCAGGAACTTGCGGCGCTGCGGGCGTTCGTCGGCGACGATTTCCCCGCCGACCATCCCTACGCCGCGATCACCGCGGTGCCCGGACGCGGCGCCGGGTTCACCATGTGGATGCTCGGGTCGAGCACCTACAGCGCCCAGGTCGCGGGCCTGCTCGGGCTGCCGTTCGCGTTCGCGCGGCACTTCTCCCCCGCCGCGACCATGCCGGCGCTACAGGCCTATCGCGCCACGTTCAACCCGTCCGAGACCCTCGACCGCCCGTACACAATGGTCGCGACGGCAGTGGTCGCCGCGGAAACCGACGAGCGCGCGAAATACCTCGCAGCGCCGCACAAGCTGGCGATGGCGCGAC
Organism: Aldersonia sp.; assembly: GCA_036524855.1. GTDB lineage: Bacteria > Actinomycetota > Actinomycetes > Mycobacteriales > Mycobacteriaceae > Aldersonia. The sequence goes on from DATDBL010000316.1 coordinate 6,367, forward strand.
AGCGGGCCGGCAACCCGTCGACCTACCCCACCCCGGAGGAGGCGGCCGCCAACCCGCTCACTCCGGAGCAGCAGGCGCTGCTCGGCGGCTCCCAGTCGGCGGCCATCGTCGGGTCGCCCGACACCGTCCGCGCCGGCCTCGACAACCTGCTCGAGCTGACGGCGGCCGACGAGATCATGGTCGCGACCATCACCCACGACATAACCGACCGGCTGCGTTCGTTCGAGATCGTCGCCGAGCTGACGTCCTCGCTCGCGCGCGGCTGAGACCGGCTATACGCCTGCGACCAACTCGGCCAGCTCGTCGGCGATTCGGCGCGCGCGCGGCAGCTCGGCGGCCTCGACCATGACGCGCACGAGCTGCTCGGTGCCGCTCGGGCGCAGCAGCACGCGCCCCCGGTCGCCGAGTTCGTCCTCGGCCGCTGCCACTGCCTGAGCCACCGCCGGCGCCGCCGCGACGGCGGCCTTGTCGGCGACCGGAACATTCACGAGCACCTGCGGGAGGGTCTCGACCACTGCGGCCAACTCGGCCAGCGGCTTACGTGTCTGGGCCATGCGCGCGAGCA
>DATDBL010000317.1:0-9574 GCA_036524855.1 Aldersonia sp.
CGCCGCGATCGCCTCCGGCTCGTGCCGGGCGGCGCTCGCGATCAGTCCGAACATCAGCAGCGTAATCGCCAGCGACGAACCACCCGCGGACACCAGCGGTAGCTGCAGGCCCGTCACCGGCAGGATGCCGACGACATAGCCGATGTTGATGAAGGCCTGCCCGACGATCCAGGCGGTGGCGGTGGCGGTGAGCAACTGCAGGAAGGGGTCCACCGAGCGGGCGGCGATGCGCAGGCCGGTGTAGACGAACAGCGCGAACAGACCGATCACGACCATGCAGCCGACGAAGCCGAGTTCCTCGCCGATGATGGCGAAGATGAAGTCGTTGTGGGAGTTCGGCAGGTAGCTCCACTTGGCGCGGCTCTGCCCGAGGCCGCGGCCGAACAGGCCGCCGTCGGCGAGCGAGTACATCGCCTGTCTGGCCTGATAGCCGATGCCCTGCGGGTCGTCGCCGGGGTTGAAGAACGCCTTCATCCGGTTCGACCGGTAGCCGGCCGACAGGGCGAGCGCACCGGCCGCGGCGATGCCGGAGCCGATGATGGCGAGGAACAGCTTGATCGGCAGGCCGCCGAACCACAGCAGCGCGGCGAGGATGATGCCGAGAGCGATGGTGGTGGACAGGTTGGGCTGCAGCACGACCAGCGCGCACACCAGCAGACCGGCCGGGACGAGCGGGATCAGGATCTCCTTGAGCGTCGTGCGTTCGGAGCGGCGCGAGGCGAGCAGGTGCGCACCCCACACCGCGAGCGTGACCTTCGCCACCTCCGACGGTTGCACCGAGATCGGGCCGAGCATCAGCCAGCGCCGAGCGCCCTGCGCCTCGACCCCGATGCCCGGAATCAGCACCATCATGAGCGCGACGCCCGAGACCACGAACGCCGGGAACGCGACCTTGCGCACGACCCGGATCGGCACCCGCAGCGCGAGATAGAACAGGACGGCTCCGAGTGCCGCGTACATCACCTGCTGGGTGAACAGCGCGTAGGCAGACTCGCCGTCGGCGTAGGACTCCACGCTCGACGCCGAGAGCACCATCACGAGGCCGAGCACGGTGAGCAGGGTCGCGATCGTGACGACGAGGTGGAACGACGCCAGCGGGCGGGCCAGCCAGGTGCCGAAGCGGGTGCGGGCGGTGGGGGTTTGCGAACGGGCCTTGGTCGCGCGGATCACCGCGAGGTCCCGGCGTCCGATCCGATCTCCGGGCCCGTGAGCCCGCGCGCGGCCGCCGCGAAGGAGTCCCCGCGGTGACCGTAGCTGGTGAACATGTCCAACGAGGCCGCCGCCGGCGCCAGCAGCACGACGTCGCCCGGGCGGGCCAGACCGGCCGCGGTCCGTACCGCACGGGCCATGACGGCATCCGCATCGGGAGTCACACGAGTAACACCAGCTTCTGTGGTCACTCCTGCATCGTCTCGCGATCGGACCGTTACGACGGGAACATCGGGCGCGTGTCGCGCCAATGCCTGTGCGATCAGATCGGCGTCCAGGCCGATCAGCACCGCACCGCGCAGGCGGGGCGCAATCTCGGCGACGAGATCGTCGACCGCCGCGCCCTTGAGTTGCCCGCCGGCAAGCCACACCACGCTGGGGTGTGCGAGCAGCGACGAGCGCGCGGCGTGCGGGTTGGTGGCCTTGGAGTCGTCGGCGAAGCCGACCCCGCCGATCTCGTGCACGATCTCGGCGCGGTGCGGGCCGACCCGGTGCGCGGCCAGTCCCGCCGCGACGGCCTCGGGCGACACGCCGATCGCGCGGGCCAGCGCGGCGGCGGCCAGCGCGTCGAGGACGCCCGCCGGGCCGGGCGGGCTGATTCCGACGACCGGTCCGAGCGTCGCGGCTGTGTCTGCGGCTGTGTCTCCGGCTGTGTCTCCGGCGCCGACGAACGCGCGGTCGACCAGCATGCCGTCGACGACGCCGAGTTCGCCGTGCTCGGGCGGGCCGAGGCGGAACCCCGCGGTGTGCGGCAGCGCCGCGGCGATCGGGTCGTCGAGACCGACGACGGCGACGTCGCCGGACAGCGCGCGCTGTTTCGCGGCAATGTAGCCGCCCATCCCGCCGTGCCAGTCGAGGTGGTCCTCGGCGATGTTGAGCACGACCCCTGCGGCCGGGCGCACCGACGGCGCCCAGTACAGCTGGAACGACGACAGTTCGACGGCGAGCACCTCGACCTCGGGGCGGCGCAGCGCGTCGAGCACCGGCAGGCCGATGTTGCCGCACGCGACGCCGCCGAGGTGCGCGGCGGACAGGATCGAGGCGAGCATCGACGTCGTCGTCGTCTTGCCGTTGGTGCCGGTGACGACGAGCCAGCGGCGGGTGGGGCCGTATCGCGCGGCCTCATCGACGCGCCAGGTGAACTCGATGTCACCCCAGACCGGCACGCCCGCGGCCGTCGCGGCTACCAGGACCGGGGCCTCCGGGCGGAAACCGGGACTGGTGATCACCAGCGCGAATCGGTCGAGCGAACCGCGCAGATCGTCGGCGGTCGCGAAGTCGTGCCCGAGCGCGGTCACCTCGTCGCGGGAGGCGGGTCGGGCGTCGGTGAGGGTGATGTGGGCGCCGAGATCCTGCAGCGGCCCTACCACGGCACGGCCGGACATACCCCAGCCCGTGACGAGCACCTGCGCGCCGGCGAGAGCGGTGAGCTCCACTGGCGATCAGCCGCCGATCGCGGCGAGGTACTCGCTGTAGAACAGTGCCAGCCCGATCGCCGCGGCGGTCCCGGCGAGCAGCCAGAACCGGATGATCACCGTGGTTTCTGCCCAGCCACCGAGTTCGAAGTGGTGATGGAACGGCGCCATCCGGAAGATGCGTCTTCGCGAGGACCGGAACACCGCGACCTGGATGACTACCGAGGCGGCCTCGGCGACGAACAGCGCGCCGATGACGACCATCAGCAGTTCGGTGCGGGTGACGATGGACAGCCCGGCCAGCATGCCGCCGAGCGCGAGGGCCCCGGTATCGCCCATGAATATCCGCGCCGGGGCGGCGTTCCACCACAGGAAGCCGATGCACGCACCGGCGCCGGCGGCGCAGATCAGGGCGATGTCGAGGGGATCGCGCACGTCGTAGCAGCCGGGGCCGGGGGCGGTCGCGCAGGCGTTGCGGTACTGCCAGAAGGTGATGACCACATAGGCACCGAGCACGAAACCCATGGAGCCCGCGGCGAGACCGTCGAGGCCGTCGGTGAGGTTCACCGCGTTCGACCAGGCGCTGACCAGGAGATAGCAGAACAGGATGAATACGATCGAGCCCATCGACACGGTGGTGATGTCGCGGACGTAGGACAAGTGGGTGCTGCCCGGGGTCAGCCCGTTGGGGCCGCGGAACTGCAGCGCGAGGATGCCGAAGACGATCGCGACGACGAACTGGCCGACCAGCTTGGCCGTCTTGTTCAGCCCCAGGTTGCGCTGCTTGCGGATCTTGATGAAGTCATCGAGGAAGCCGACGCCGCCGAGCGCGGTGGTGAGACCCAGCACGAGCAGCGCGGACGCCGATGGGCCGTCGGCGTTATAGCCGATGCCGATGAGATGCGATCCCCAGTATCCGGCCCAGAGCCCGGCGAGGATCGCGACGCCACCCATGGTCGGGGTGCCGCGCTTGGACTGGTGGCTGGCGGGCCCCTCGATCCGGATCTCCTGACCGAAACCCTGCCGGGAGAACGCCTTGATCAGCACCGGCGTCAGCATGATCGAGACGGCGAGAGCGATGCCGGACGCGAAGAGGATCTGCCTCACGAGGTCCCCTCCAGCAGGTGGTCGGCGACCGTCCACAGCCCGACCGCCTGCGACGCCTTCACCAGCACGAGATCACCGGGCGCGAGTTCGGCGTCGAGCAGATCGATCGCGGCGGCGGCGTCCGGCACGAGGATCGACTCGTCGCCCCAGCTGCCCTCCATCACCGCGCCCTGGTGCATGGCCCGCGCCTGACGGCCGGTGCCGACGACGATCAGCTTGCTGACGTCGAGGCGGACCGCGAACCGGCCGATGCCGTCGTGTTCGACGACCGACTCCTCCCCCAGCTCGCCCATCTCCCCGAGCACCGCCCAACTGCGCCGCGGGGTGTCGCCGGCTCGCGCCATCGATACGAGCGCCTTGAGCCCGGCGCGCACGGAGTCGGGGTTTGCGTTGTAGGAGTCGTTGATGACGGTGACGCCGTCGGTGCGCGTGCGCACGTCCATCCGGCGCGCCGACGCGGCCCGCGCGCCCGACAGCGCCCGCGCGGTCGCGTCGGGGGTCAGACCGCATTCGAGCGCGACCGCGGCGGCGGCGAGCGCGTTGCCGACCTGGTGCTCACCGTGCACCGCCAACGCGACCTGGGTCTCGCCAGCGGGACAGCGCAGCGTGAACCGGGCGCGGGCGTGTTCGTCGAGGACGACGTCCGCGGCGTGGATGTCGGCGTGGGAGGACATTCCGACCGTGACGACGCGGGCCTTGGTGCGCTCCGCCATGGCCGCGACCAGGAAGTCGTCGGCGTTGAGCACCGCGACTCCGCCGTCGTGCGCCGACGGCAGCGCCTCGACCAGTTCGCCCTTGGTGTCGGCGATCGCTTGGCGGGAGCCGAACTCGCCGAGGTGGGCGGTGCCGACATTGAGCACGACGCCGATCCGCGGCGGTGCGACGTCGGCCAGCGCGGCGACGTGACCGCGGCCCCGGGCGGACAGCTCGAGCACGAGGTAGCGGGTGTGTTCGTCGGCGCGCAACGCGGTCCACGGATGGCCGAGTTCGTTGTTGAACGACCCGGGCGGCGCGACGACCGGTCCCAGCGGGGCCAGCACCGCGGCGAGCAGGTCCTTCGTCGACGTCTTGCCCGACGACCCGGTGACGCCGACGACGGTAAGGCCGTGGCGCTGCACGAGGTCGTCGGTGCAGGCGCGGGCCAGGGTCGCGAGCGCGGCGAGGACCGCGGCACCCGAACCGTCGGTGTCGTGCTCGAGCGCCATCGCGTTGGTCTGCTGGGGGGTGGGCGCCACGACGATGGCGGGCACCCCGACGGGGCGCGCGGCGAGCACCGCGACCGCACCGGCGGCGACCGCGGCGGCGACATGGTCGTGGCCGTCGGCGCGGGCGCCCGGGAGCGCGAGGAACAGCCCGCCGGGGGTGACCTTGCGGGAGTCGAACTCGACGGTGCCCGTGACCAGGGCGTCCGGATCGGGTGCGTCGTGCAGGGTGCCGCCGACCAGGTCGGCGATGCGGGCCAGCGACAGCGCGATCACGGCCCCACCACACTCTGCAACGCCCGCGCGAGCACCTCGCGATCGTCGAACGGATGCTTCACGCCCGCTATCTCCTGCCCTGTCTCGTGTCCCTTGCCGGCGACGAGCACCACGTCGCCGGGTCGCGCCCAGGCCACCGCCGCCTCGATCGCGGCCGCGCGGTCGCCGATCTCGCGGACCTCGCTCCGCCGCGGCGCCGGGACCGCGTCCGCACCCGCGAGCAGCGCCGCACGGATGGTCGCCGGGTCCTCGGATCGGGGATTGTCGTCGGTGATCACCAGCAGGTCCGCGGCGCGGGCGCCGACCTCGCCCATCACGGCGCGCTTGCCGGTGTCGCGGTCGCCGCCGGCGCCGACGACCACGCCGATCCGGCCCTTCGCGTGTGCGCGCAGCGTCGCGATCACGGCCTCGAGCGCAGCGGGCTTGTGGGCGTAGTCGACGATCGCGAGGAACGGCTGGCCGCGGTCGATTCGCTGCACCCGGCCCGGCACGGCGACCTCGGCGAGCGCGGCCGCTGCGGTACCGGGGTCGACGCCGGTGGCGGCGCAGGTCGCGACCGCGAGCAGCGCGTTGGCGACGTTGTAGGGGCCGGGCAGGCCGAGCCGGGTGGGGATCGGTGGTGCGGACGGCGGGTGGATCACGAACTCCTGGCCGCCGTCGTCGCGGGCGGCGAGGTCGCCGGCGGTCCAATCCGCTTCGGTGCTCGTTGCCACGGTGCTGACGCGCGGCGCGGCGAGGTCTGCCATCCGCCGGCCCCACTCGTCGTCGATACAGATCACCGCCCGTGCGGCGTGCACCGGCGAGGCCGGGTCGAACAGGCGCGCCTTGGCGGCGAAGTAGTCGTCGAGCGTTGGGTGGAAATCGAGGTGATCCTGCGACAGGTTGGTGAACGCTCCGACGTCGAAGCGAGTGCCGTCGACCCGGCCGAGCGCGAGCGCGTGGCTCGAGACCTCCATGACGACGCAGTCGGCGCCCTGCTCGAGCATCGCGGCGAACAGTGCGTGCAACTGCGGCGCCTCGGGGGTGGTGAGGGCGGACGGAATCCGCTGCCTGTGGATGCGGGTCTCGATGGTGCCGATCAGCCCCGGTTTGCGGCCGGCGGCCTCGAGCGCGGCCTCGATCAGGTAACTCGTGGTGGTCTTGCCCGAGGTGCCGGTCACGCCGATCACCTGCATGTGGCGCGACGGGTGACCGTAGACGGTGGCGGAGATCTCGCCGAGCACCGCGCGGGGATCGGCGTGCAGGAGGACCGGGATGGTGGGGTCGCCGGATATCTCGATGCCGTCGTCGTCGGTGAGCAACGCGACCGCGCCAGCCGCTACCGCCGCCGCGACGAACGTCGCGCCGTGCGACTTCGACCCGGGCAGGGCGGCGAACAGGTCGCCCGGCCGCACCGCGTTCGAGCGCTGCTCCACCCCGTGCACCGTCACGTCGTCTCCGAGCAGGCGTGCGCCGACGGCGGTGGCCAGCGCGGCCACCGAGGTTGCGGGCGTGACACTCGGGCGGAGCGCGGACGGGGCAGGGTCGGGCACCGGGCTCCTCTCGAAATCGGCAGGCGCCACGCGGCGCAGATCGACGAGTCAGCGTACCGAGGCGGGACGCTGCGCGCGGCACCGCGTGTCGCTCAGTCGGCCACGAGCAACTTCTCCGGCGCCTCCGGTGACAGCGGCACGCTCTCGCGTTGCAGCATCCACGACGCGATGTTGTGGAACAACGGTGCCGCGGAGCCGCCCGCGCCGCCGTCGATGCCACGGACCGGGGCGTCGAGCATGATTCCGATCACGAACCGCGGGCTGTCGGCCGGGGCGATGCCGGCGAAGGTGATCCAGTAGTTCGAGTCGGAGTAGCAGCGGCACACTGGGTCGACCTGCTGGGCGGTGCCGGTCTTGCCCGCGACCTGGTATCCGGCGATCCCCGCCTGCGAGCCGGTGCCCTGCTGATAGCCCATCGGATCGCGCTGGGTGACGGCCTGGAACATCGACAGCAGCGTGGTCGCCGTCTGCGGGCCTACCACATGCACCGAGTCCGGCCGCGGCGTTTCGACGCGCTCGCCGTCGGGACCGATCTGCGCCCGGACGATCCGGGGCGGGATGCGAACCCCGCCGTTGGCGACGGCCTGGTACATCCCGGTCATCTGCAGCAACGTCATCGACAGGCCCTGTCCGATCGGCAGATTCGCGAAGGTGCCACCCGACCACTGGTCGCGCGTGGGCAGCTCACCGGCGGACTCGCCGGGCAGGCCGACGTCGGTTCGCTGACCGAGGCCGAAGCGGTTCAGCATGTCGGCGAAGCGGTCCTCACCGACCCGCTGCGCGAGCATCAGTGTGCCCACATTCGACGACTTCCCGAACACCCCGGTGGTGGTGTACGGCGCGTCACCGTGCTCCCAGGCGTCGCTGACCGTGACGCCCGCCATTCGGATGCTGCCCGGCACCTGCAGCACCTCGTCCGGGTTGGTGACGCCGTACTCGATGGCCGCGGCCGCCGTGACGATCTTGTTCACCGAACCCGGCTCGTACGGCGTGGTGACCGCGAGGTTGCCCAGTTCCGCCTTCGGCTGGTTGCCGACACCGGCGGCCGGGTTGAAAGTGTTGTCGTTGCTCATCGCCAGCACCTCCCCGGTGCGCGCGTCGAGCACCACCGCGGACGCGTTCTGCGCCCCGGACAGGTCCTTCGCCTGCTGGACCTGCTGCTGCACGTAGTACTGCAGGTCGGAGTCGATCGTCAGTTCCACCTGCGAGCCGTTCACCGCGGGCTGACGGTCGCGCCAACTGCCGGGGATCACGGCGCCGTCGGAGCCGCGGTCGTAGGTCTGCGAGCCGTCGGTGCCGGCGAGCGCCGAGTCCATCGACGATTCCAGGCCGAGCAGGCCGTGGCCGTCCCAGCCGGTGGATCCGACCATGTTCGCCGCGAGCGACCCACCCGGGTACTCGCGGATGTCCTGGCGCTCGAGGCCGACCTCCGGATAATGGTCGACGATTGCCGCGGCGATCTGGGGGTCGACGCTGCGGGCGAGGTAGACGAACGTCTCGTTGCTGCGCAGCTTGTCCAGCACCGCCTTCTCGGGTGCGGCATTGCCCAGCTTGTCGTGGACGAGCTTGGCGATGCCCTGCAACCGTTGGTCCGGATCGGGTGCCTGACCGCTCTTCGCCCGTGCCGCGGCGAGTTCGCCGCGGACCCGTGTGGGCTGGAACGTCAGCGCCTTCGCCTCGACCGTGAACGCGATCGGCTTGCCGTTGCGGTCGGTGATCGCGCCGCGGGTCGCTGCGTCGACGACTGTGGTGGTGCGCTGGTCGGCGGCCTGCGCGGAAAGCCGAGGCGCGGTGATGCCCTGCACCCAGATCAGCTGCGCCGCGGCAACGGCCAGGGCAATCAACATGACGAGCCGACCGGTGGTGAAGCGGATGGTGGGGATGCCGGTGCGCGGCGGCGGCGGCTTCCGTCTCGACGGCAGCCGTCTCGGCGGCTTTCGTCTCGGCGGCAGCCGGCGGGCGGTGGGCTGTGGCGAACGCCTCACCGCGCCGGCTCGCTCGGCGTCGGCGCCGCAGTTGTCATGGGCACCAATTGTTCCCCTTGGGCGGCGAGGGCAGCCCCATTGCCGACCTGCGGCGTGCCGCGTGTCGTGGAGCCGGCGGCCGGCTGGCCCGGGCGGGAGGTCGGGGTGGCGCCGTTGAGCAGCGGGACCGGCGCACCGGCGGCGGGCGCAGGGGTGCCGACGACGACGACCGAACCGTCGGGGCCGACCACGAGCCGGGCTGGGTCCTTGGCGGGGATCATGCCGAGGTTGCGCGCACGGGCGGCGAGATCGGGCGCAGAGTTGGCCGCCTCGACGTCGCGCTGCAGCGCGGCGCGCTCCTCCGCGAGGCGCTGGGTGTGCAGCCGGGCCGCGGACAGGTCGTAGCTGTCCTCGGCGGCGCGGGTGGTGAGCAGCAGCGTCAGGGCGAGCCCGCACGAGAGCAGCGCGATGATCGCGGCGACGAACGGGATACGCGCGGCGAAGGAACTGCCCTTCTTCGGCAGCACCGCCGTCGCCCCCGCGCCGCCGCCGACCGCCGCGGCGCGCTGTTGGCGGCGCTCGTAGGCGCGCTTGGCCGCGCCGGACTGCTTCACCGGCTCGAGGCTGGTGCCGCGGCGCACGGCGAGGCCGCGGGCGGGCTTTGTGTTCTCCTTCTTCGTCTTGCGGTTCTTGCTGGTTTTGGTGCTCGTGCGAACGCTCATGCCGCCGACCTCCTGGCGATTCGGTCCGCGGCACGCATCCGCACCGGCGCCGATCTGGGGTTTTCCGCTATCTCCTGCTCGCCGGCCCGTTCGGCTCCCCTGGTGAGCAGCCGGAACTCCGGCCCCATCCCCGGCAGTTCGACCGGC
>DATDBL010000318.1:0-7572 GCA_036524855.1 Aldersonia sp.
CTGCAGGAAGCAACGTCCGGCGAGAAATGCCGCCTCCCAGGGTAGGTCCTCGCGTTCGATGCTGTCGGGCAGTGCCTCGTCGAGATCCTCGATCCGATCGAACCCTACTGAGAGTTCGGCGAAGATCAGCGGATTGATCGCAACGGGGCCGGCGTCGAATGCGCTCGCGAGGTGCTCCGCGGACCAACCGCCCCAGCGCGTGCCGTCGGTGAACACATCGAGCAGCACGTTGGAGTCCACTAGCGTCCCGATCGCCATCGCTCAGGAGTCGTCGCCGCGCGTCAACGCCATGATCTCATCGGTGCTCATCGTCAGGCGACGTCCCCGCATTCGCGCGACGAGTGCCGCTCCGCCGCATTCGGTGCGCCGAACCAGTCGGACGGCGTCGTCGTCGACCTCGAAGTCGACCTCGCTGCCCGGCTCGATGCCCAATCGTCGCCGTACGTCTTGCGGGATGGTCACCTGCCCCTTGCTCGTGACACGCATGAGTCCATGATAGCAGTAGTAATACCATTGGGTATTACTACTGGCGCGGTTGCGCAACCACATCCGCAGCCGCCCGCTCATGGATCCGCTACCGGTAACCCTGAGGCCACGAAGCGTTGACAGAACGCCGCCACATACCGTCAACATTCACATCGGGCGTGAGCTTCTGGCGAAACCCGCCGCCGCCCGATTGCAGTGTGGGCGAGCGGTGGGGGTTCTCATGCGGTCGAATCGTCTCCGGCTTCCCCGGCCCGCCCGCGCCAGAACGCGAGGTTGCTGCGGGTGATCAGGGTGTCGGCGTGGTCGGCGCCAAGCTGTCGTTCGATTCCGGTAGTCAGCTGGCCCACCGGTCACGGTTGTCGGCCGGGGTACGTGTTCATCCCGATCAGGGCAGCCACAGCGCCCGCCGGGACGCCGGCGGCCAGGTGATGGCGTAATGCGGCGCTCCTCGCGTAGGCGAAGATGTCGGCTGTGGCCCCACCGGCCGATTCCAGCTCGCTCAGCTCAGTGCCGACACGATCGCCTTATGCGCGGACACGGTCCAGTTTTCGGTGTGCTGTCGACGCCCGCCTCGAGAGGTTGCGACGGGCGATCGCCTGTCTCGGTGTGCGACCACCGTTGGCGGCCGTGCATCGATCACCCGGCGGGGATGTATGGCGGAGGAGGTGGCGGAGGCAGCACACGAAGTGGAGTAGGCGACCACCCTCTAGCCCGACAGCAGGTCCAGGGCGCACCCTGTGGTGGTGAACGTGAACGAGGCACGGCAGGCGGCATTGGATCGGTTGCCGTTGCCGTATTCCGAGGCTCTGCGGCTGCGTGGCGCCGCCATCGCCGCCCCCGGTGATTGCCGAGATTCTCGGGGTTGAGCCCGAGGCGCTGCCCTCGCTGATGGAGCTCGGTGAGGCGAAGCTGGCCGCGGCAATGGAGCACGAGCGGGAATGCCCCTGACAGCGGGCGAAGTCGCCATCGAGCGCCGCCAAGCGCAATATGCTGCGGTTATGCCCGCGGTCTGGCCGTTGATCGCCCGCGACGAGGAACTCGCCACGGTCCTGACCCACGCCCGCGGGCCCGGGGTCGTGCTCGCCGGCGCCGCCGGTGTCGGCAAGACTCGACTCGCCCGCGAAACACTCACCCACGCCCGCCGCACCGCTCGGGAATGGCGATACGTGGCCGCCACGGCGTCTGCCCGCTCGGTGCCGCTGGGCGCGTTCGCCGACGACGCCACCCGTCTCGGAGACGACCCGCTCGCCCGCGTCGGTGAGGTGGTCGACGCAGTCACCCGCAGCCACACCGGTCCACCGCTGGTCGTGATCGACGATGCGCACCTGCTCGACGCGCACTCGCCCTGGTCGCGCACCACATCGTGCGGCGTCGCCTGGCCACCGTGGTGCTCACCGTCCGTTCGGGGCACGAGCTCCCAACGCGATCACCGCCTTGTGGAAGGATCACCTGCTGGTGCGGCTGGAGCTGCAGCCGTTGTCGGGCCCCGAAATCGCTGACCTGCTCGCTACTCTCTCTTGATGTAGCCGCGGTGACGCCAAGCGCCGTTCCGCCATTGCTGGGGTTGCGCCGGAAGGTTGCAGAGAGGTAGCTGGCAGGCTACTCGACGTCGCATAGACCTCACCGTGCGCACGGTGCTCCCAGGATCGGGCACTCGCTTCATAGATGTCATCGACGCCGCTGCGATCATTCGACAAGCAACGTCGATCACGGGCGCGCTTCATCTCAGCGCAGTTCCCGCGCGATCGCGCGTGCCGCGCGGAGAGCCTGCTTCGATGCGTACCCGATCTGGGACGGCCGGGGTACGAACCCGATGAACCGGAGCCTCTCGGCGGCCGGCTTCTCACCGGTGGCATGCGGCCACCCTCGCTCGTCCAGCACGCCCAGGTGCCCGACCAGTTTGTCGAGTTCGCGGCGGAATCCGGTGGCGCACACGATCGCCGCCGGGTCGATCCGCGTGCCGTCCGCCAGCCGCACGCTGTGCGCGTCGAGTGACTCGACTGCGCGAACGACCTCGATGGACCTGTCGCGGAGGGCGGCGATGATCTCCTTGTCGACAATCGCCGGTGGCACACCGAGCCGGGCGCCGCGGGCGAAGATCCCCTCGTCGGGGATCGGCAGACCGAACTCGTGGAGGTCGCCGATGCTCGCCTTTCGGGCGAACCGAGCGATGGTGTCGGCGATCCGGACCGGGGCATGGTAGAGCGGTGTCGCGATGAAGTCGCCCGCGATGCCGCCCGGTCCCTGGCGAAGCATGATGTTCGGCGGGGTGCGGGCCGAAAGCCACACCTTTGCCGCGGCGCCGGTGACGAGGTCGTAGGCGATCTCCATCCCCGAGCAGCCCGAACCCACCACGAGCACCCGTTTCCCTTCGTACCGCACCGGATTCCGATACCGCGACGAATGGACCAGTTCACCCGGCCAGTCGGGACGTCCCGGCCAGTCCGGGATGAAGGGCTCGTGATCGAAGCCGGTCGCGACCACCACCTCGACGGCGTCGACCGCACCGATGGCGGTGGTCAGCCGCCAGTGCCCGTTGGTTCGGTCGAGCCGCTCGACCGGGCATTCCAGACGCAGCCCGATCCCGTCCGCACGCGCATGCTGCTCGAGGTGCTCGATCACCTGTCCTCGCGTGGGAAAGGTCGGTGTGCCCTTGGGGTAGCGGCGGTGCGGCAGGTGGGAGAACTGTCTGCCGGTGTTCAGGCGCAACCGGTCGTAACGAGAGTGCCACGACGAACCGATGCGGTCGGCGCGGTCGATCAGCAGCGACTCGATACCGCGGTCGGCGAGGGCTACTGCCGCGGCGACCCCGGAGGTGCCGGCGCCGATGATTGCCACTCGATGCTCGCTCATCGTGTGCTCCCTGGGTGGTTGCCGTGTGCGGTTTCGGCGACGATGACGCTCATCGGGCCGCTGAGCCGGCGATGATCGCGGTAGCGCCACGCGCTGTCCTGCAGCCACGCGATGCCTTCGTCGACGCTGTACACGTCGCCGTGTTCGAGGTGGACCGCGAACTCGCCGGCCATCAGAGCGGCGGCGACCGGCCGGGTGTGGGTGGGGTCGGTCCAGAAGTCGGCGATGAGCAGCCTGGCGTGGGACGCAGCGACGTCCCGGATACGTTGTAGCAGCAAGCGATTCTGCTCCGGCGACCAGTAGTGCATCAGGTTCGCGACCAGGACGGTGTCGAATCCGGCGGGCAGCGCGTCGGCCATCGCGTCGCCGGCGCACACCTCGATGCGCCCGTCCAGTCCCGCCGAGGTGATGCGCTCCTGTGCGGTCGGGGCGACATCCGGCAGCTCGATCACGGTCGCGCTCACCTGCTGCCAGCGGCGCGCTACCGCGATGGACCAGGAGCCGGTGCCACCGCCGATGTCGAGGAGCCGACGACTGCCGGAAAGATCGACGACCTCCGGCAGCGCGAGCGAGGGTGCTGCGGTGAACGCCTCGACGCCGAACGCGGCGATGGATTGCAGGTCGGGGTCGAGGTCGACAATCTCGCGTTTCGGCCCGCACGCGAGGGCGCCGGCCAGCTCCTCCCATGCCGGGAAGCTGATCTTGTCCCAGAACCGCAGCAGCGGACGCAGATCGGCGGGCGATCCGCCGGCGAGGAACGCGCCCGCCGCCTCGGTGTTGGCGTACCGGTCGCCGAGGCGTTCGAGCAGTCCCAGCGCGACCATGGCGTCGGCACTGATCCGGGTGGCTCGGGCAGTGAGCCCGGTGCGGGCGGCCAGGCCGTGCAGGTCGGTGGGACCTTCGCCCAACGCCTCGAACAGACCGAGGTCGTTGGCGGCGAAGAGATGTTTGGCGGCCATGAACCCGAACGCCAGCCGCATGATCGGCTCCGGACTGGGCAGGGCATGGTCGGTCTCGGCAGGCGGTGGGGCGGTGATCGTCATGAGACGAGCATCGTGGTTGTCGCTATTGCGTGGTATCGCTGAATCCTGGGGAATGCACCCAGATTTCTGGGGTAGGCCGCGACGAACCTGCCGCGGTAGGCTTTCGGCCATGACGCAGCACCTGCTGCCACGCGTCCGCGGTGAAATCGCGCATGCCGCCGCCGAGCAGCTGGACTGGGTGAGCTACAGCGCGCGAATGAGCGCGGCTCTGCGCACGGTGATCCCCCACGAGCGCTGCTGCTGGCACACCGTCGACCCGGGCACCATCCTGTTCACCGGCAGCGTCAACCACAACATCGGGTGTTCCGGTTCCTGGTTGGCGCACTACGAATACGAGGTCGAGGACGTCGACAAGTGGGCATTTCTCGCGCGCAGCGGCCGCCTGGCGGGAGCGTTGAGCCTGGATACCCACGGGGACCTGTCCCGCAGTGCGCGGCACCGCTCGCACGAGGCATACGGAATCGGAGACGAACTGCGCGTATCCCTGGTGACGGACGGGATCTACTGGGGGGCAGCGTCGTTTCTGCGCAACGCGGACCAGCCGTGGTACACCGCCGAGCACGTCCGTGCAATCACGGCGCTCGCGCCCGCGCTCGCGACCGGTCTTCGACGCTCGATGCTGCACGTGGTCGAGGCCGAGGCGACCGCGGAACACTACGGCCCCGGCGTGGTGGTGTTCGACTCCGGGGGCAACCCGCAATCGGTCTCACCCGCTGCCGAACGCTGGATCGAGGAAATTGTCGAGGTCCCTCCGCCGTCGACACCGATCGAATCGAAGGTCGTTCAGGCCATCGCGGCCCGCGCGCGGGCGATCGCACCGGGCACGGATCCGCTGGAACTTGCCGCCCGCTCGCGGGTACGCACGCGATCCGGCTCGTGGCTGCTGCTGTACGGGACGAGGCTGTCCGGCGTCGAAGAAGGATGCACCGCCGTCATCATCCAACCCGCGACGCCGCGTGAGATCGCCCCGGTCATAGCCCTGGCCTACGGACTGTCCCAACGCGAATGCCATATCACTGCGCTGTGCATACAAGGGCGGTCGACCAAAGAGATGGCGCGCGTAATGTCGTTGTCCGTCTACACGATTCAAGACCACATGAAGTCGATATTCGACAAGACCGGGGTGCGCAGCCGCGGCGAACTGGTGGGGCAGATCTTTCTCGAGCACTACGCGCCACGGTGGGAGTATGCGGAATCCCCGCCATCCGGATGGTGGGCGAAGGGAATCGATTGACGTCGCCGAACTTCTCGACATGACCAGGGTCGTGGCCCGCAACGTGGCACGCCCGCCGCTCCCCTGACCGCATTTCAAGTTGGCTACGCTGCCGCCCACGCGGGTGGTGGACCGGCCGCGGTCACCCCGGACGTGGATCGCTGTGCGAACGATGGATGCCGCACGCTTCCCCTGCGATGAGTTGTCCCGGCTGTAGGGACTCGCAGTCGTCGGCGCCGGTCTGCCCGGCAAGGGTGCCCGGGCCGCCGCGGTTACCCTCGGGCCTTGACCGGTCGACGAGAGTTCCGTCAGCCGTTCGGAACCGCTCTGGTCGCCGAATTATGTTGCGGTCTGGAGGGCGATCACCTCTCCCGCGGACAGCCCATCCACTTTCGGCGCGCCTCGCGTGCGCGTGCAGTTCGGCGAGTGCTTCGCTCGTGGCCCGGTCGCCGCGCAGACCCAGGCGTCCGCCACGGCTGCGCCAGTGCGAAATGGCAGGGGCACGCTGTCGGGGTGCGGATCACTGTGCATCAGTGCCCGCGCCTTCGCGTGGTCGCCGCCCATCGCCAGCGCCGCTACCCGCGATCGATATGGGGCGACCCCCACCGGCTCGAGTCCGGCCCGGGTCGCCCGGGCTTCGCCGAACCAGCGTCGGGCGCCGGCGAGGTCGCCGCGGGCCAACGCCGTCGAAACGCTGCAGCGAACGGGTGATCCATCCCTTACGGACACGGATAAACGCTGCTCGAAGAATTCGGGGGAAGGGAACCTCAAACCTCGGCGATCGGGATGGGTGTCCGGCTATTGGTTTGCCCTGCGCGGACGTCGAAGTCAGGTCGGCTGATCACGACGACAGTGCCTCTTTGTCCCTGGACTACTTCTGTGGACTGGGTACCCGCCGCAACGGTGACTTTGGGAGATGAGGACGGATGGGCGCTTCCGTCTCGCAAGGCGCTGATAGCACTTCGCCTGCCGGAAGAACCCGTCTGGCGTGACGTGGGGCAGTGTGACGTGAGGATGAGCGTCATGTCCCTGAATGGAAAGTTCCTCGTCCGCGGCCGTCTCTTCTGTCAGCTGCGGGTGGTGGTCGCGGACCAATCGCCGCAGCAACGCCGAAGGTCGCCGGCGCGGTGGGCCCGGGTCCGGCAGTGATCGCCAGGCTGTCATAGAGATATTCCGCGCCGGGGTTGCCGAATTTGCTGATCGTCCATTGGTATGCCGTGATGCCGTTCATGTCATAGGTTCCGACGGCATCGAGAATGTTGACCGATGACAGTTTCGTGCCGCTGCCGTACGTCGCCAGGAAGTCCAGTTCATGCATGGGGTTGAGGCCGGGAATGTTCACGCCCAGCCACATCGGAAGATCCGTGTTGCTGGACATGAAGAAACCGTCGGCGACCGGATCGTTGTCGCGCAACACGAAATAGTTGGGTAGGCCTGCGGGCTGATTGGCCGCAACCGTGATCGGTTGGCCGCCGACGGTCAGCGAGAACGAATCGAGCAGGATGTTGTACGCGCGGGTATGAAAGTGTGAGCTGTTCTGATAGACGGTGGGATCAAGGTTGAACGACATCACGACCGGTGCGCCGTCGGGAACGCTGGCTTGGTTGCCTTGAACGATGCTGTAATCGACGGTTCCCTTGATGGTCACATTGATGATCTCAGCGCCTGCGTGAGAGCTGACCAGGCCAAGAGCGACAATGGGAGCGGCGACGACGAGCGTTGCTGTGCGAATCATGATGAGGTCTTCTCACATATGGGGTTGGTGTGACTGGAGGTAGTCCCTGCGTGTCGTAGAGAGGGCGTGGACGTGGGTTCCTTGTTCGAGGATCGCTTTCGGCCAAGATCGCGATCTGCCGCAAGGGTCCCCACGTGTTCACCTACTCTGCCATCTGCGACGTGCCCGGGGAGTCCGTGCGAGGGACGCGACCGCGGCATGTGACCGGTCAACGCCTGGCTATCGCCAGACATCGCACAGGA
>DATDBL010000319.1:0-8450 GCA_036524855.1 Aldersonia sp.
GTCACGACGAACACGCTCGACAGCGCCATCGCGGCACCGGCGAGCATCGGGTTCAGCAACCCGGCCGCGGCGAGCGGGATCGCGGCGACGTTGTAGCCGAACGCCCACACCAGGTTCTGCTTGATGGTCGACAGCGTGCGACGCGAGAGCCGGATCGCGTCCGCCGCGCTGCTCAGGTCGCCGCGGACCAGGGTGATGTCGCCGGCCTCGATTGCGACGTCGGTGCCGGTGCCCATGGCGAGGCCGAGGTCGGCCTGGGCGAGGGCGGGCGCGTCGTTGACGCCGTCGCCGACCATTGCCACGACCCTGCCCTCCTCCTGCAGCGACCGCAGGGTCGCGACCTTGTCGGCCGGCAGCACCCCCGCAATCACCTGCTCGATCCCGACCTCGGCGGCGACCGCCCGCGCGGTGGCGGCGTTGTCGCCGGTGAGCAGTACCGGATGCAGGCCGAGGTCACGCAGTTCACGAACGGCCTGCGCGCTCGACGGCTTCACCGCGTCGCCGACGACGAACACGCCGCGCGCCACGCCCTCCCACGCGACCGCGACCGCGGTCCCGCCCGCGACCTCGGCGTCGGCCAAGGCCCTGAGCACGTCGTCGCCGGTCCTCACGCCGTGCGCTTCGAGCATCGCGACGCGGCCGACGAGGACGCGCCGACCCTCGACGACGCCTTCGACCCCGAGCCCGCCGTGTGAGCGGAACTCCGTCACCGCTGGCAGGTCCGCAGGCGCCGCGGCGACGATCGCCCGCGCCACCGGGTGCTCGGACCCGGCCTCGACGGCGGCGCCGACGCGCAGCAGGTCGGGATCGCCGATCGTGTCGATCAGCGTCATCCGCCCGGTCGTCACCGTGCCGGTCTTGTCCAGCACGACGGTGTCGACCCGGCGGGTGGATTCGAGGATCTCCGGGCTCTTGATCAGGATGCCGAGTTGCGCCCCGCGCCCGGTCCCGACCAGCAGCGCCATCGGTGTGGCGAGCCCCAGCGCGCACGGGCAGGCGATGATCAGCACCGCGACCGCCGCACCGACCGCGACCTGCCCCGGCTCGCCGGAGATGATCCAGAACACCGCCGTCGCCAGCGCGATGAACAACACGATCGGCACGAACACTCCGGCGATCCGATCGGCGAGCCGCTGCACCGGCGCCTTCCCGTTCTGCGCCTGCGCGACCAGCGCCGCCATCCGGGCGAGTTGGGTGTCGGCGCCGACCTTGGTCGCGCGTACCGTGAGCAGCCCGCCGGAGTTCACCATCGCGCCCGCGACCGTGTCGCCGACGCCGACCTCCAGCGGCACCGACTCGCCGGTGAGCATGCTCGCGTCCACCGCAGACCGCCCGCTCACCACCTCCCCGTCGGTCGCGATCTGCTCGCCCGGCCGCACCACGAACTCGTCGCCGACGCGCAGCGAACTCGCCGGCACGCGCTGCTCGACGCCGTCGCGCAGCACGCTCGCCTCCTTGGCGCCGAGTTCGAGCAGCGCCCGCAGCGCGGAGCCCGCGTTGCGTTTGGCCCGCAGTTCGAAGTAGCGGCCGGCGAGGATGAACGCGATGATTCCGGCCGCGACCTCGAAATAGACGTTCGCGGCAGCGTCGGTGCGGTCGAGGGTGAGGCTGAATCCGTGGCCGGAATGGTCAGCGGCATCGCCGAAGACCAGCGCGTACACCGACCAGACGTAGGCGGAGAGGGTGCCGAGCGAGATGAGCGTGTCCATCGTCGCGGTGCCGTGGCGCAGGTTCGCTGCCGCCGCGCGGTGGAACGGCCACCCGCACCACGCGACCACCGGGGTCGTGAGGGCCAGCGACCACCACTGCCACCCGTCGAACTGCCACGCGGGCACCATCGCGACCGCGACGACCGGCACCGCGAGGACGACCGCGACGATCAGCCGCCACCGCATCGACGACAACTCGTCCGACTCGATCGCCTCGACGCTCGCGCCGTACCCCGCCGCCTCGACCTGTTCGATCAGCCGCGCCTGCGGCACCGACGCCGGGAAGGCGACGTGCGCGGTCTCGGTCGCGAAGTTGACGCTGGCCGCCACCCCGTCGAGCTTGTTCAGCTTCTTCTCGATCCGCGCCGCGCACGACGCACAGGTCATGCCGGTGATCGCGAGATCGACCGACGAGAGCGCGGTCGGCATGTCTCCTCCTTGTTCGAACGACCCTCGTTCGAACATACCCCTAGGGGGTAATCGTTCGCAACACGCTCACGCCTGCGCGTACCGCTGCGCGAGCGCCGCGTGCCGGTCGGCCTCGCGCCGGCACTCCTCGCGCAGTTCCGGCGGGTCGAGCACGGTGAAGCCGACGCCGAACGCCGACAGCCACCGCGCCAGCGACCGGTGCGATTCGGCACCGATGTGCACCACGCAGCTCTCCGAGTCGCCGCCCTCCAGCGTTCCCCAGTCCTCGTGCAGCATCGGCGCGATCTCCTCGACGGATGCGTGCAGGCGCACCCGACCGTGCGCCCGGGTCGTCGCCCGCGTGATGCCCTGCGAAACGAACTCGGCCGCGCCGCCCTCGGGCAGTTCCCGCGGCGTGAACCGCGGCCCGGTCGGGATCTTCGGTGTCATCCGATCTACCCGGAAGGAACGCCAGTCCTGCCGCGACAGGTCCCAGCCCACCAGGTACCAGCGCGCACCCGAGCGCACCACCCGATACGGCTCGACCTCTCGGCGCGACTCCTCGCCGTCGTGCTTGCGGTAGTCGAACCGCAGCCGCTCCCGCGCGTGGCAGACGGCCGCGACCTGTGCGAGCAGGGCTGCGTCCACGGCCGAGCGGGCCTGCGGTCGGGCGACGACGTCGACCTGCAAGGCGTCGAGGCGGTGCTGCAGCCGCGATGGCATCACCTGGCGCAGCTTGGTCAGCGCGCGCAGCGACGGCTCGCCGATCCCGATCACCGGGCCGGTCGCGCCGGACTGCAACCCGAACGCGACCGCAAGGGTCTCCTCGTCGTCGAGCAGCAGCGGAGGCATCTCCGCGCCCGCGCCGAGTTGGTAGCCGCCCCCGACCCCCACCGTCGCGTTCACCGGGTAGCCGAGATCGCGCAGCTTGTCGACGTCGCGGCGCACGGTGCGCGGCGTCACGTCGAGCCGGTCCGCCAACTGCGCGCCCGACCACTCCTTGCGGGTCTGCAGCAGCGTCAGCAGACGCAGCAGCCGCGCCGATGTCTCCAACATCTGCCCAGCATGGCACCGATCGCGGACAGTTTCGGTCCTCGATCATCCCGGTGCCGCATCATGGGGTGGTGACCGCGCTGCGCCTCGTCCTCGCCGCCCTGCTCGGGCTGGTTCTCGTCGGCTGCAGCGTCGAGGCCGACCGTCGTCTCGCCGCGGGCTATATCGAGGAGCAGGCGGGCAAGGCGTTCTACCAGCAGCCGAATCCGGTCCCGCCCGGCCCGCCGGGATCGATCATCCGCACCGAGCAGTTGCTCAGCGCGCCGGAGAACTCCGTCGCGTGGCGGGTCATGTATCACACGACGGACCTGACCGGGGCCGACGTCGTCGCGACCGGCGTCGTCGTCGCGCCGACCGGCAAACCACCCGAGGGTGGCCGCACGATCGTCGGATGGGGGCACCCGACAACCGGTTCCGCCGTGCGGTGCGCTCCGTCCAGCGGCCTCGACCCGTTCGACCTCGTCGAGGGTCTGCACGACCTGCTCGCGGACGGCTACGTCGTCGCCTACGCCGACTACCCCGGGATGGGCACGGCAGGCCCGAACTCGTATCTGGTCGGGGTGAGCGAGGCCAACAGCATCCTCGACGTTGTCCGCGCCGCCCGGCAGATCCCCGAGACCGGCGCCGGCACCGACCTGCTGCTGTGGGGACACAGCCAGGGCGGGCAGGCGGTGTTGTTCGCCGCGCAGGGTGCCGCGGCGTACGCGCCGGAGTTGACGCTGCGCGCGGCCGCCGTCGCCGCCCCCGCCGCCGACCTGTCCGCGCTGCTCGACGCCGACATCGGCGACGTGTCCGGGGTGACGATCGGCTCGTATGCCTTCGCCGCCTACCAAAGCGTGTATGCGGCCCGGTTTCCCAGGCTCGAGCTGAACACGATCCTCACCGACGCCGGCGCTGCGGCGACCCCGAAGATGGCGCAACTGTGCCTGTTCGGCCAGAACCGGGACCTGCACAAGATCGCCGGGCCGCTGGTCGGGAACTACCTGAAGGCCAACCCCGCCGCCACCGAACCGTGGGCGACGATGCTGCGCGAGAACACGCCGGCGGCGACGCGGCTGCCGGTGCCCTTGTACGTCGCGCAGGGCGAG
Organism: Aldersonia sp.; assembly: GCA_036524855.1. Taxonomy (GTDB): domain Bacteria; phylum Actinomycetota; class Actinomycetes; order Mycobacteriales; family Mycobacteriaceae; genus Aldersonia. The sequence continues at coordinate 4,259 of DATDBL010000319.1, forward strand.
TCCGACACCCTCGTCGTCCCGAGCGTCACCGACACGTTCGTCGCCGGGCAGTGCGCCGCCGGCACGCACGTGATCTACCAGAAGTTCCCCAAGACCGGGCACGGGATGATCGCGTTGAAGGCGGTGCCGGCGGTGAGCTCGTTCTTCGAGTCCGTGCTGGCATACGATCCGCCCGCGTCGACCTGCTGATTTGTAGGTTCTTGCCGAAGATGTCGGCAGAACGTGCGCCTGAACTGTGGGTTCTCAGGTTTCGTGTCGCCGAGGTTTGTCATGGATAATACACGTTATCCATGAAACGATATGGAATCCGCAGGGGGAGTGGCGAAATCCGAGACTACTCGGCTGCTCCGCTGACGGGTGGTCAGGTCAGTATTCGTTGGACTACGAAGAAGGTCGTGGCACTCACGGTGGACGTAGGGGCCACCACGACGGTGGCCAGGATCAACACGAGTCGTGCGGTCTTGTTCCAGTCCTGTATCGCCTCGCGAATCGTTTTCCACGCTTCCTTGGACCGCGGTGGTCGAGGCGGCGGGGACCCACTCATGATGTCGGGCTCGCGGCGGCTCGTGCGGCCTTCTTCTTTGCCCTGTTTCGCCGCTTGCGGTTGGCAACTCGCTGACGTGCGCGGCGAGATTCGCGGCCGAATGCACCGGTGAGCGAATAGTGATAGTGACGGGTAATCCCATTCGGGGAGAGGGGTGCACGTACTACTTCGACCCGCTCGTGCAGGAGACCGACGGCGTTGAGTTCGTCCAGCCCCTTCTGGACCGTCTTTCCCGAGATTCCGTACCATTCGGGCATGCTGGTGCGCCGCAGAGGTGTATCGGGCTTTTTGGTGGTCTCCTTCAAGATGATCAAAAGTACAGCGAGCGCCGGCAGGTTGAGAGTGCCGAAGTACTCTTCCGTCCAGAATTCGTCCGGGATGGTGAAATAGGTATTGAGCCAGTCCTTCTTTTCGCCGGACGGGGCGACATAGGCGGCCTTTCCATCTTCTCGCCGCGGCGTGATCGTGGTGAGACGGCCATCGCGTTCGCGCTTCTCGATGAGCCCGAGATCTTCAAGGTCTTTCCACGCCCGGGACAAGGTGGACGGCGACCACGTCAGGGCTCGGCGCTTGTTGGGGCCAGTGGCGGTGAGACCACTAATCCATACGTCGGCGGTCAGCGGGTGATAGTTCGTGTTCAGCCACGGCCACCAGCACAGAACCAGCAGGTAAAGCACTAGGGCTCGGTGCCGGCGTTTGCGGGTCATCTCCCCGAGAGTGCTGGGCCTCGGGGCGTCGTAGTTCTGCACGAACACTTGACGAACGACCATGTAGCCCCGGACGGTGAGCCCGAGGGCGGCGGCGCGTGTCTCTTGCGGAGTGATCGGCTCGCCGCCCTGACCGGGCTCAGACTCGACCGTCGCGTCTTGCGTGTTCATGGCTTCAACCATGCCACAAGCTGGGATGCCGCACCGTAATCGCAGCATGACGACTTGCTGTTTCGAACCTTGCTATGCAAATAGCCATGCCATACACCTTGCGACCTACCTGCGAACCACCGTGCAACCTGCCTAACCCGGTTTCCGATTCCGAACCGATCCGTTGTCTGGTTCTGTGCGGCTCGTAGCGATCTCAGATTCTTTCGAGCAACTGCAGGAAGGAGAGCGGGACAAACCGCGGAGTCAGGTGTCGAGGGCGGCGGTGATGTCGTCGGCGTTGGGCAGGGCGCGTTGCTCGTCGGGGGGAAGGGTGTCGTAGGTGTAGGTGGACACCGCCATCGGCGAGGCCGTGCCGCCGAGGGAGTAGCGCACGGTTTTCTCGTTGCGGTCCGAGCAGACCAGGATCCCGACCGTTGGGGCATGCACCCCCCGGCGGAGCCGGTCGTCGACCAGGGCGACGTAGAAGCCGAGCTGGCCCGCGAAATCGGGGCGGAACTTGCCCGATTTCAGCTCCACGACAACATATCTGAGCTGTTCGACGTGGAAGAACAGCAGATCGAGGTAGAAGTCGTCACCGTCGACGTCGAAGTGGACCTGACGGCCCACGAACGCGAACCCGGTCCCGAGTTCACGCAGGGTGTCGGCGAGCTTGTCCATAAACGCGTTCTCGAGGTCGCGTTCGGCGACCTCGCCGGACAGGTCGAGGAAGTCGAACACGTACGGGTCCTTGGCGATCTGCTGCGCCAACTCCGAATCGCGGGGTTCGAGATGGGTGGCGAAGTTCGCCGCCGCCGCCCCTGCCCGTTCGAGCGAGCGGTTGAGGATCTGGTTGACCAACACGTTGCGCGACCACCCGAACTCGACCACCGCCTCGGCGTAGAGGTCGCGCACCGCCGGGTCGTCGAGCTTGTCCAACAGCACGGTGACGTGTCCCCACGGCAATCTTCCAACAGCCGTTGGAAGGTTTCCCGACCAGGCGGCAGCGAAGGCCCGCATGTAGCGCAGGTTGGTGGCGGAGAACCCGCGCATCCCGGGGAACGCGCGACGTAGATCGGCCGCCAACCGAGTGACGACCTTCGCTCCCCATCCCTCGCCGGCCTGCCGCTGCAAGATCGTGTTGCCGATCTCCCAGTACAGCTCGACCACCTGCGTGCTCACCGTCTGTTGCGCCGTCGCACGTGCCGCCACCACCCGCGAGGTCAGCGCCTCCAGCGTCTGCTCGTAATCCCCGGGAAGGTCGACCTCCCCGGGCCGTCCCCGCGCGTTCATCCGCGGCCGCCGAGCCCAAGTCGTCGCCGCTGGGCATCGTGTCCGCGAACCCGACATCCGATCGCCCACCCCACGCGCAGCACACTACTGGGCCACGCACCGGCCCGGCCGTCGCGGTAGGCACAGCAAGTGCCCCTGGGACGTCACGTCTCGCGTCGGTCTCCCTCACCCGACCCTTGGGGCGAGGAGACCGCAGCAGCCCCGGTATCACCGGATCGTCGCCCGCGGACTGCCGCGTCGAACCGGCGGGGAGTGGCCCGCAAGGCCGCACAGCCCTACTTCCAACTTCATGGATAAAATGATGATTATCCATGACAATGTGGTGAATCCGCAGGGGGAGTGGATTTGGGTCACCGTGCAACCCAACAGCACCCAGAAGAATGTCAGTTTTTCGCGGTGTCGCCGGCGCTCAAACAACTCGTAGGTCACGATATCAACGGATGGGTCCACTGGATCCACGCGCAATCAGGCAAGACCCTGGCCGAACTTCGTGGGCAGATTGCCTAGCTCGATGGTCCTGTCCGCGGCTTGCTGGGATGCTTCACGCCTCAGGGCGACGTCGACGCACCGGATGTCGCATGCTCGGCAGTGGACAAATGGGTGTAGCCGACGCCCAGCGTGCGGTGAGATCAGGCGGCGGCAGCAGTGAGGGGGAACATCTGTTACAGCGTGGCCGATATAGCTCTTGCCATCCGCCCCGGTGGACAGGGAACCCGACGAACGAAAGATGAACCCCCGCATGAACGCCGCGATTATTCCCCATCCCGCGCCCGATCCGTTGCCTCGGCTAAGATTGGCCTGCCCCGAGCGCAAGTCCAAGGTCAAGCCGAGGCCCCGTCGCAAGTCCGTGTCCAAGATCAGGCGCCAGCTGGGCCATCCCGCGCCCCCGGCCGGTCTCGCCAGCGTACTGGTGCCCGGGGACGACTACGGCTGGTTCGGAGGGAGCCTGCGACCGACCACGACGGAGGTGCGGAGTGTCTCGCGGATGCGGCTGCGGATGATCGAGTGCGCCGCCGCGCAGGATACCAGCACCCTCCACGTGGAGGCCGCGATCTTCGGGCTCAGCCCCAACTCGGACGAGTTCGTCAGGATGCTCCACCTGTTCTCGTGGGACTGCCGGAAGCAGGGCGAGCCGGACCTGTCCGCCCTGATAATTCGCACCGACGGCTGTCCCAGCGAAAGATGGCGGTCCGCATCGGGGCGCAGCTGGGAGGAGTGCGTGATGGATGCCCACCGCTTCTGGAGGAAGCGGTTCCCATGAGTGGCGGCCCCAAGCGAGTGGACCATGGCCGGTGAAGTGATAAGGGTGTGGCTCTCTTGAAGTGACGCGTCTCACGCGCCAATCAGTTTGGGTTTCACTGATATCACGAGCTGGAACCCGGAACCGGCGGTCGCCGTGCGGGAGCCGAGCCGGGGCACGGGGCGTCGGTCAGGGCAACGCCAGGTTCCAGACGAGTGCCGCGGCCAGTGCGCCTGCACCGTTGAGCGACCAGTGCAACGC
>DATDBL010000320.1:0-9841 GCA_036524855.1 Aldersonia sp.
GCCCTACACCACGGGTTCACTGCCGGTGCAGTACGTGAAGTCGTGGCGGACGATCTTCAAGCTCGCGTTGCCGAACAAGTACCTCACCGCGACCGCCGACGACGCGCCCGAGACCGCGTCCGAGCGCAAGTTCCACGGCGAGGTGTCCGCCGCGTTCGATCCGGCGACCGGGCAGCGTCGCGGTCTGCTGACCGCGCTCGAGACCGGCAAGCGCCGCGGTCCGGTGGCCGCACTCAAGGCGCGCCTGCGACGCGGGTAGCACGGATCCGACTCCGGCGACGGTCAGGTCCGCGCTCCGGGGGTGTTCTTCACGCTCCTGCGCCGGCGCAGCCGTTCCAACTCGATCTGCTCGGGCGAACGCTACGGTCTGCCCTTGGGCGTCAGACCCTCCAGCAGCGTGGTGTGTGGTTGAGCCAGCACAACGTGCCGGCTCGTAGGCGACATCCGATCCGCTGAGTTGGAGGATCCACGAGGCATCGGCTCTGTGTGCGGTAGCTGCAGCGGGTGCCGGTTGGGCCGACTGCACGGAGGTCCACCGCCGGGGCGTCGAGCCTGCTGCGTTTACTTCTCGTTCATCCCGTACTACCAGTTCTGGGCGATCACGATCTTCGCGCCGGACGTTTTCGTCGTCTGGGCGCTGGCTGCCCACGGACGCGACCTCACCGTCTCCGGAGTGTCCTGCGTTCGAGTGGCGATCGCTCACCTGCGGGTGCCCGAGATGGCCTGATCGCCGATCTCGTCCCGGCTCGGTCTCGCCGGCCTTCCAGCCAGGGTTTCGGGGGTCGAGTCTTGTGCCGTGCACGTCGGGCAGGAGCCGGCGTATTCCGTACGCCTCGCGGAGGGTGACCGAGCACGGGACCGAGGCGCGCCGCACCGCGATGTTGATTGCCGACGCCTCACGTGTAGGGGAAGTCGTCACTGCGGACGGGTTTCGGCTGCTCGTACGGAGCCCCGCAGGGATCGAGTCCCGAGTATCGATGTTGACGACACCCGGAACGGCTTCGGAATGGCCTCACATGTTGTCTGGCGGCGGCCGCGGCGCCGCCGGTGGCAACCCACGAAACGGTGACTCGACTGGTGATCACCGGGTTGAATGCGGGGCGCCCGATCGCGGAACCGCTTCTCATGGACCTCGGTGATATGCACGACCCCGCCGCCCCTGATCCCACGGCCCCGCAGCACCGGCGCGTGGCGGATTCCGGCCAAGTCGCGGTCGCGGTGGGGGCACCGAAGTTCCTCGTCCGACGCCGCCCGGCACCGCCCGCGGCGTTGCGCGCCCGTCTTCTACCCGGACCGTATGGTAGGCGAGGACCCGATCGAGATTCAGTCTCGGCAAGGTGTGTATCGTCGGCGAGGGTGTGTGCGCCGGCGACGAAGCGGTCACCGACCGACGACTACTCCTGCACTCTGCCCGGGGCTTTCGTCGGCGGCAACATCCCCGGTCGCGGTCGACGTGAGCGGGGAACCCGTACGTCGACCTGGAACGCGAGGCCGTCGCCGTCATGTCGCGTGAACAAGCCACCGAGGAGACCCAAGTCATGACAGTGCGGCATCCGAGCCTTGCGCAGCGGCGAGCCCGGGGCAAGGCGGCCCGCGCCCGGGCGCACCTGGAGACGCACCGCGAGTTCGAGCCGGCGCCGGACCGGGACCCGGTGGGGTTGTTGCTGGGTCAGGCGGCGACGCGGGTGCCCGAGCTGGTGCCGATCCGGCACGGTCGGATGTTGGTCTCACCGTTCACCTACTACCGTGGGGCGGCGCTGCCGATGGCCGCCGACCTCGCCGCGACACCGACCTCGGGACTGCGGGTCCAGCTCTGCGGTGACGCGCACCTGTCGAACTTCGGCGCGTTCGCCTCACCCGAACGTCGTCTCGTCTTCGACGTCAACGACTTCGACGAAACCCTGCCCGGACCCTTCGAGTGGGACGTCAAGCGCCTGGCGGCGAGCCTGGCCGTCGCCGGGCGCGACAACAACTTCACCGAAAAGGAGCGCCGCACCGTCATCCTGGCCGGCGTCGAGCGCTACCGCACCGCGCTGCGCGAGTTTGCCGACATGCCGCTGCTCGGGGTCTGGTATGCCCACCTCGACGTCGAGGACGGGGTGAGCCAAGTCAAGTCCCAGCTCGTCAAGAAGCGCCGCAAGCGGATCGAGAAGGCGCTCGCTAAGGCCCGCACCCGCGACAGCATGCAGGCCTTGAGCAAACTGACCACCACAGTGGACGGGCGACGCCGGATCATCAGCGATCCGCCGTTGATCGTGCCCGTCGAGGAGTTGTTCACCGATCTGCAGGCCGACGCGCTCGCTGCGCAACTCAACGAGCTGCTCGGGAGCTATCTGGGCACCCTGCAGTCCGACCGCCGGCATCTGGTGCAGCAGTTCGAGCTGATCCAGGTGGCGCGCAAGGTGGTCGGTGTCGGCAGCGTCGGCACCCGCGCGTGGATCCTGCTGCTCGAGGCCGGCGACGGGCAGGAACCGTTGTTCCTGCAGGCCAAGGAGGCCCAGGACTCGGTGCTGGCCGATTACTGCGGCCGCAGCGAGTACGACGACCAGGGGCAACGGGTGGTTGCCGGGCAGCACCTCATGCAGGCGAGCAGCGACATCTTCCTCGGGTGGCAACGGACCACCGGACCGGACGGCGTCGAGCGCGACTTCTACGTCCGGCAGTTGCGGGACTGGAAATTCTCGTTCCCCGTCGAAGAAATGGTCCCCCAGGGTATGGCGGTCTACGCGGGGCTGTGCGGCTGGACCCTGGCCCGCGCGCACGCCCGCTCCGGGGACCGCATCGCCCTCGCGGCCTACCTCGGCAAGACCGACAAGTTCGACACCGCGATCGCCCAGTTCGCCGAAACCTACGCCGACCAGAACGAACGCGACCACGCCGCGCTAGCCGCCGCCGTCGCCGACGGGCGCGCCGAAGCACAGTCGGGCGTGTGAACTCGCACCGCAGTCGAGTGCACCGACAATTCTCGCTCGTGAGGATGCGATCAGTCTTCCGGTCGAACCAACGGTCCGGTCTCTTCGCGTGCCCGGCACGTTCTTCACCCGCGCGTCGACCGTTCGGCGGTGAGCCGAGCCGCCGAACAGGATCTTCGGCCTGATCGACCGTCACCGGGTGACGATCGGGGGCAACTGATCCCGCATCGCCCCTCTGCCACCTCACCGCGGCGGCTCGATTGTTGGACAGTGCCGTACGACTCATGTTCGGTAACCCGTCCGATCCGGCGAGCATGCCGACCAGAGCATCACGCACCCGACGCCGAGAAACGTCGCGGGTGCTCCAGCTGGTCACCGGCCCGCGCCTGACTCGGACGGCGAAAGGTCGGTTCGGTCAGGCCAGCGCTTTGGCTTTGAGCGCGTCGAATTCTGCTGGGCTGATCGTGCCCGCGTCGAGCAGCGATTTGGCGTCCGCGATCTGATCGGCGGCGGATCTGCCGGCCACGTTCTTGATGTCGGCGTCCCGCTTCGCTTCGCGGCCTGCTGGGCGGTGAGCCCCGGTGCGCCATTCCGTTTGCCGCGCGCGATCAGATACACCAGCGCGGTCAGCCACGGCAGGACGACCAGGACGAAGATCCACACCGCCTTCCACCCTCCGGGCAGCTCCCGATCGCGGAACAGGTCGCCGATGATACTGAACAACACCATCAGCAGCGCGACGAACGCGAACACGACCAGCGTGTACCACACTGAATCCCAAAACGAATCCCACATTTCCAAACGCCGCCGCTTGGCTCGCCCAACGCCATGGTGAGTTTCGCCCCAGCTCGTGCGCTACCACGTCGGCGGGGCTGAAGGCGGTGGCGGTGGTGGTGGTGGTGGTGGTGTTGGTGGTGAGCGCCGGGTACAGGTAGTCGAAGAAGTTCGGCCGCCGTCCCGGCGCCGCGATGCGCGGGCCCACCATTCGCGACCGAGGGCGAACACATCGTCAACGGCAACCGACTGACGCAAGCTGCCAGCGACATCTTCCTGGGCTGGGAACGCGGTCCGGATGCGGGCGGAGTCGAGCACGAGTTCTCCGTGCGCCAAGAAATTTGACGGTGGGGGTCGGCGGTGGTCGAATCGCAGTGGCCCACAATCATGATGTTGACCGGGCGGATGGGTGCACGGGGGCATCTCTGTTGCGGATGCCCGAGCGGGTGACCGGATCGCAATTTCCGCCCTACCTCGGACGAACCCGAATTCGACTACTTGATACGGGAATCCGCCGGCACGGACGCCGAACAGCAACCGAGACCATGCGGTCCTGCTCGATCGAGGCCATCAACGACGGCCTCCTCACCGCCGACGCCGCAATCTGAGTCGGGACTACCGCAAACCCATCTCGCCGATGCCGGTGGAGAGTCGGCGAGCGATCCAGGACTGCTGCAGAATCGGTCGACTCACCGTGACGGCGCGGAGTGGGGAGACCAGACGCACCGTCCGAGGCCCGTCGGCAACATCGAACGGCACGACGCCGCGAGTCAGTCCCCCTCTGGCCCTTCGCCGGAGCCCGGTGATGCTAGCTCCGGTATGCGCTTCATGCGGAACGAGTTGAACACCCCGATGAGACCGGCGAGCAGCGGAATGAGCAGTGCTACCTGGAGGGCGAGCGGTCGTGCGTCGGTGTTGATGCGGATGATCTCGTCCTGAATCTGCGGCGGTTGGTCGACGAGCAGCTCTTCGAGCTGGGTGTTGCTCATGACTTCCGCGTCGTCCTCGAGCACCTGCGCCACCTGCTGCTGCCCGGCCGGCGGGAGCACGGTGCTCGACTCCGCCATCGCGGTGAAGGTGATCGACAGCGTTGCGAGCATGATCGCGCCGGCAAACGCCAGCCCGAAGGACAGCCCGAACGACCCCGCCGCCGAGTTCACGCCGGCGGCTTCGCTGATCCGCTCCTCCGCAATCGGGGCGAGTGTGTAGTTGTTGAGTTGCGACACCAACATCCCCAACCCGCAACCCGCAATCAGCATTGGGACCAGCAGTCCCCAACCGAACTCCGCCCGCGGCACGATCGGGATCAGCACCAGGATCCCGATGGTGAGAAGCACGAATCCCCAACAGATGATGCTGCTCGGGCGCCGATCGCCGGCCTTCTTGCCCGCGAGCAACGCCACCGCGAACATGCTCAGCGACAGCGGCGCGAGGGACAGGCCCGCCTGCATCGCGTTGTACTCCAGCACCATCTGCAGGTAGATCGGCAGCGCAATCATCGTGCCGCCCAGGGCGATCTGCTGCAGCATCTGCCCTGAAATCCCGAGTCTGAAGACCTTCGAGCCGAACAGATCCGGGTCCAGCAGTGCCGGCTTCCCACGACGTTTGCGCCGCACCAGCCAGTACGCCAACCCCGCCAACGCAAGCGCACCAACCGCCAGGAGCGCACCCACGGCTTCGCCGCCCTCCTGCCACACCAGGATTCCCAGCACGATCCCACCCATGCCCAGCACGGACAGGACCGCACCCACCAGGTCGACGCCCCGCGGTCCCGTGTAGGGCACATCGCGGACGAGTCGGATGCCCGACAGCACGACCGCGATGACGACGACCTCGAGCACGAACGCGACGCGCCACGACAGGTAGGTGGTGATGAAACCTCCCAGCAGTGGTCCGACAGCCGCGGCGATCGCCGCCGCCGCCCCCACCAGGGCGTAGACCTTCGCCTGCGCCGCTCCTTCGAAATTGCCGTGGATGAGGGACTGCATCGCGGGCAACAGCAGTGACGCGCCGATGCCCCCGAGTACGGCCCAGAAGATGACGATCGCAGTCAGGCTCTGCGCGAATGCCATCGAAGACGCACCGACGGCGTAGCCGAGCAGGCCCAGCACGTAGGCACGCTTGCGTCCGATGAGATCACCGACCTTGCCACCGATCAGGATGAAAGCGGCCGATACCAGCGCCTCGAGCGCGATCGCGGCCTGCACGCCGCTGACCGTCGTGTCGAGATCGCGAACCACCGCCGAGATCGACACGTTCATCAGGGACGTGTCCACGACGAGCACGAACATCGCCATCGCCAGCAGAAGGGCGAGCAGGCGCTGGGGGCCCACCAACTCTGCGGAGGGATCGCTGGTCGTCGGTCCTTCGGTCATAGGAGATCCACCATCCCGGCAGTCGTGACGGTCATTCGGACGTAGAATTCGCGACGACAGTCTGTCGGCCCACCGATCGCCCGCGAATTCCAGCGGCGACAGCCTCGGTCGGCGACAGGCCGCGGGTGGCCCACGCCATCACGGCCTCCTCCTGGGCGCACACCCGTCTTCGTAGTCACGTCCCTCGACCCAGCACGGGCGGGCGGGTTCGGGTGCGCCGTCCATCCCGCAACGATGAGTGTCGCATGTGTGGGGCGAGAGTGTCTGATGTGTGGGGCGACCTCCCCCAGAGCAGGACCGGGCGGGCGTAGGCCACGCGCCCTTCCACCCGATCTGTCCCGGCCCGCGCGGCGCCGGTACGCTGCAGTGCCGTTCAGCGAGGTTCTGATCGTCGCCAACTCGTGGGCCGACGGACCCGACATCGTCGGTTCCTCCTCGGTTCCGACCGGCCATCTGTGCTGCGGCAGATACGGTGAGTACACAATTCGCCGAGGTCAGGAGTCGTCGTGCCCAAGTTGGAGATCAAGCGGAAGTCCGACCTCTCTCGGAAGAAGTGTCCGAGCGGCTCGTTGCGCTCGGGCAGGCCCTTGCACGCGGATCCGAGGTGGAACTGGGCTCGAGTGCTGACTCGATCTCGGTCGTCGTCGCCGATCGGGTCCGATGGGAACTCGAGATAGAGGTCGAGGGCGACGAAACCGAGATCGAGATCGAGATCAGCTGGCGCGACGATCCGTCCGACAAATCGGAGGCCGATCCGCCACAGGAACCCGAATCAGAGCCGGCAGTTCCGGTCAAGGCCGCGAGACGCCGGCGGCCGCGCAAGACCACCGCCAACTGAACTGCAGACAGCGCCGCCGAATCCTCACCCGACGGGCGGAACGGGGCGCGTGCGAGCACCGGCGACAGCGTTTCGGCGATGTGCCGGCGGACCGCTTTCTCGACGAACAGAGGCACGAAGTCACGTACTCTCCCATTCCGAAACGCTTGTGAATGTTCCGCACGGTGGTTCGATGTCCACTGGTGGTATCGAAGGGTATCGGGTGACAGGCGGGCGATGACCTGCTCGACCTGCAGCATTTCCTCATCTCGGCGCATTCATCCCTCGTCGGCCCCGGGATCGAGACAGGCCAACAGGCATACGAAACGGCACCGACACCGCGCGCTCACCGGCCGATACCGGCGCTGCATGAACTCATGCACGGTGCAATCGGCTCGAAGGGCCGACCACAACGCCGATCGACCAGGCCGATGCGCGACCGGACGGGCTCCTACGACACCTTCGACCACCCCACTGCCGTTGCCCGCACGTCGGCGTTCCGATGCCCGGCTGGTGGGAGTGATCGGTGTACGCGAGGCGTCGCGACACTCCCCTTGCCCGCTGCCGTCGCACCCGGCGTGGGTGACCCGTCGCGTGTTACCAGTGCCCTGGCGTGCCCACTGGGGCGCTGCTGGGGCGTTTCGGCCTTCAGTGCCGCGGCGGTTCGGATTCGACCGGGTCCGGGCGGGGGGTACGGCAGCGGCCGGCTCCGGCGGTTCGGTCCTTCCCGGTGAACGCGGCGTAGTGTTGCCGGCCCCGTCACGCACTCGTCGCGGAAGGACCAGGTTTCTACACCTCGTCCGGTTTCCACGCGGCGAGCCCCCAGATCGCGAGGACAGCCAGTGCGATCACGGTCAGCGACCACCAGGGGTAGTACGGGATCCAGAGGAAGTTCGCGACGATCGAGAGCGCCAGCACGATTATCGCGCAGATGCGTGCCCAGGTGGCCCCGGTGAACAACGCGACCCCGACGAGGACGACCACGACTCCGAGGATCAGGTGGATCCAGCCCCAAGTGGTGAGGTCGAACTTGTACACATACTCGATCCCGACGACGAACACCTCGTCGCGGGCCAGTGCGGCGATACCTTGAAACACCTGCAGCACACCGACCGTGACGAGCACGACTGCCGCCACGATCGAGGTCCCGGCCGCGACGTCGCTCTTGGTCGAGGGTTCCTGCGTCATTCGTGTCCTCTCCTTCTGATTTGCGTCCATGGTGAGGACGCACTCGATCCCACGCCGCGCCGAGTGCCCGCAGGAATCCACGAGACATTGCTGCTCGCAGCTCACCGCGCCCGGCCCCGGCGCCGTCGGCGACATCGGTCTCATCATGGCGGACGGATCGGCGATCAGCGATTCGGAGAGCGTCGTGTTCACATGCGCCACGGACGGACTCGGCGTTCGGACATCGACAGTCGCGCGCCCGTCGGGGGTGGGCACATTCGCGGTCGGCCCGGCTGCTGCCTGCACAAACTCGCCGTTGGCCCGTCGATCCATGGTGTCTCGATGGCGCGGCCCCATCCTCGTGTCATCGGCCGATCCGACGTAGCCGTCATCGAGTGTTCACCCGACGTTGTTGTTCTGCACGTCGAGTCCGGGGTGGCGGCGCGGGCGGTGGCAGTACCGGTGCGGCGCAACCTCGTCGTCGGCTCGGTGGCAACGGCGCCGGGCCGCGGGTGACACGAAGGCGTCGCGGCACCCGCCGTGGGCGACGACGTGTTCGGCCTGGCGACGGCGGGTGGATTCGCGGAGCATGTCGTGCTCGAGGCATGGGCGGGCAAGCCCGCCGCATGGACCTGGGAACAGGCCGGCGGGGCAGGCCTGGCCGTCGAGACAGCGACCCGGGCATTGGACCTGCTCGGCGTCGACGAGGGCACCACGCTGCTGATCGACGGCGCGGCCGGCGGTGTCGGGACGGCGGCGACCCAGCTCGCCCTCGCGCGCGGGGCACGCGTGATCGCGACCGCCAGCCAACCCAATCACGAGCTGCTGCGTTCCTTCGGCGCCACCCCGACCAGCTACGGCGAGGGACTCGCGGATCGGGTCGCCGACCTCGCGCCGGGCGGCATCGACGCCGCGCTCGACGTCGTCGGGAAGGGATCGGTGCCGGTGCTCGTCACACTGGTCGACGACCCCGCACAGGTGGTCAGCCTCGCCGATTTCGGCGCCGCCCAGCACGGCGCGGGGGTGGCCACCGCCGGCAGCGTCGCGGCGCACGGGTTGGCCGAGGCCGCACGGCTGGCCGAGGAAAACCGATTCACCGTACCCATCGACTCGACCTTCACCCTCGACGAAGCGGCCGGCGCGCACCGGCGCAGCGAGTCCGGACACGCGCGCGGCAAGATCATCGTCCGGATCTAGACCGCAGACCCGCGCGCCGTCGACACCACCACCGGAGGCGTCGATCCCGCACGACACGTCCTGAATCCGTTCCGGCCCGACCTCGGCCGGTGTTCCTCGCCCCTCGTTCGCGAGTCACCGCAGCGCGGCGAGGGTGGTGCGGCAGTCTGGACCGACCCGACGGCGCCATGCGCGCGTAACCCTTCCGCCCAGCGGCAGAAATGTCCCCATTCGATGTCTAAAGATCCAGCCACCCCTGACCTGCACGAACGCTCCCAGGTCATATCGGTCCGCGTCACGGGATCATCCCACCAGGTGCTTCATGGATCCCGGATGGACCAAATGGCCCCCACGACCATGCAATCGAGCCGGATTGTGCACAAAACAAGAAACGTTACGCCGATCAACTGGCCGGGCAACCGTTGCGCTGCTCGCGCGGCACTCGTGAGGACTCGATTTCATCGCCGCCAGGTCTGCGCGGTCGGATTCACCGAGAGAGCGGGCCGTCGAACCGATCTCGCGGCTGGGCGCCGCGCTGCGACGTCATGTCGCCGGGGCAGGCGTGTCCGCCTTGGCGGTGTTGCGGAACCACAGCCACATCAGCGCCGACCGGTATCCGG
>DATDBL010000321.1:0-8942 GCA_036524855.1 Aldersonia sp.
GACGGCCCCGTTCGTGAGCCACTCGCTCGGCGGCGGCATAGTATGCAGTTGTTCTACCTGTTCCCCGACCGCGTCGAGCGGCTGTGTCTGGTCGGCAGCGGCGGGCTCGGTCCCGAGGTGAGCTTCTTCCTCAAGGCGGCCAGCCTGCCCGGCAGCGAACGGGTGCTCCCGCTCATCGCGTCGGACTGGCTCCGCGAAACACCGAGAGCGTGCTCGGCAAGCTCGAGGAGCCCACGGCCGGCTAGGCGCCGACGGCGACATCCGCCGACCAACCATACCGAGTGTCGGTGCGCGGCAACGGATCGACGTTCGAGGCACGCAGCGCGGTGCGGAGCCCCCGACGAGGACCCCCGCCCACACGCCGCCACACCCGGCCGGCGAACTTGCGCTCGGAGGCGGTCTCGGGCGCGTCGTCGGAGGTCGCGCGCAGGAACCGGTCCGGCAACGCCAGTTTGTGAATGGTCCGCAAGGTCAGAAGATACTGGTGCGCAAGAGATCCGGTGGTGTACGGCAGGTCGTACTTGTCGCACAGCGCACGCACGCGGGTCGAGATCGCCGCGTACCGGTTGCTCGGCAGGTCGGGGAACAGATGGTGCTCGATCTGGAAGCAGAGGTTGCCGCTCATGAAGGCCATCACGGGCCCGGCGTCGAAGTTCGCGGTCCCGAGCATCTGCCGCAGGTACCACTGCGCCCGGTCCTCGGTCTCGAGTTCCGTAGTGGTGAATTTCTCTGCGCCGTCCGGGAAGTGGCCGCAGAAGATCACGACGTAGGCCCACAGGTTCCGCAGCACGTTGGCGCCGAGGTTGGCCTTCAGGGTGCGACGCCACCGTCGCCCGCTGAACGCCGGAAACAGCACGTAGTCCTTCGTCGTCTGGCGCGCCATCTTGGTGGCCAGCGCACGCACGGTCGGCCGCCATCGTCGTTCGCCGGGACCGGGGGGCTGCAGGTCGTGGTAGGCGATACCCCATTCGAACGTGAAGGCGAGCAGGAGGTTCTGCAGGGGTTGCAGCAGGTGGATCGGACGCCATTGCTGATCGCGGGTCACCCGCATCACCCCGAAGCCCACGTCGTCGTCCATCCCGACCACGTTCGTGTACTTGTGGTGGCGGAAATTGTGCGCCTGCTTCCACTGCGTCGACGGCCCGACCTGATCCCACTCCCAGTTCCGGGAGTGGATCTCGGGATCGTTCATCCAATCCCACTGGCCGTGGGACACGTTGTGCCCGATCTCCATGTTCTCCACGCTCTTGGCGATGCCGAGGGCCACCGCGCCCGCGATCGCACCCGCCTTCGTCCGGCTGGTCTGGATCACGACCCGCGCCGTGGCATCGAGGATGCGCTGGAAGGCGATCGTATGGCGGATGTAGCGCGCGTCCGCCTCGCCGAGCGACTCGACCACGTCGCGGCGAATCGCGTCGAGCTCGGCACCGAGTTGCTCGACATCCTCGCTGCTCAGGTGCGCGTACTCCTTGATGTCGGAGATCGCCATGGGGACACTCCAATACGTTGTCGCCGCAGCCGAATAGGCAAGCGGCACCGCGACCCGAGGTCGTCCACGGCGACGGATTCGGCGAACAGTCCGAGCCATGACGGCAGGCGCGAACCTGCCACCAGTCAACGCCGCATCGCATCGAGTGTCAACACTGTAGATCTACACCTTAGCCCTACAGCGGAGGTCTACAGTTGTGGTTCGAACGGAGGCCATCAATGACAGACGGGCCCGCACAATCGACCGTCCCCGCCAAGGGCCGCACCCGCGAAGGACCGATCACCCGCGAACGCGTGCTCACCGCCGCGCTCGAGATCATCGACCGCGACGGGATCGACGGCCTGTCGATGCGCCGGCTCGGCAAGGTGCTCGACCGCGACCCGATGGCGCTGTACCGGCACGCCCCGAACAAGGCCGCGCTGCTCGACGGCGTCACCGAGCTGGTCCTCGCGGAGCTGAGCGTCGACACCACCGGCGACGACTGGGTCGCGCAGCTGCGGCAGGTCGCGCGCGAGTTCCGTCGCCTGGCCCTCGAGCATCCGTACGTCGTCCCGCTGCTGGTCACGCGTCCCCTGCGGACGCCGCTCGGGCTGCGGCCGCTCGGCACACTGCGCCCGCTCGAGGACATCCTGACCCTGCTCACCCGGGCCGGCTTCACCGGTCCCGACGCGCTGCACGTCTACCGTGCGCTGTTCGGATTCGTATACGGGCACATGCTCAACGAGTTGCAGGAGGTCGTCGAGCGGCCCGACGAAACCGACGACCTGCTGCGCCTGGGCCTGCACCGGCTCCCGATCGGCGAGTTCCCCCGGCTGCGTGCGCTCGCTCCCGTGCTCGCGGCCTACGACGGGGCAACGGAACTCGAGCAGGGTCTCGACATCCTGCTGACCGGTCTGACCACGACGCTGCCGGCGCCGCGCGCGGGGTGATTCGCGCGCCGCGTCGGCGCCGGATCGGGAGGGTGCCGTTCGTCGACGTAGCCCACGCTGACGTCGGAATAGGTTGTGAAACAGATGTTCTCGGCTACCGTCGAGGGTGTTCGCCGGCCGCCGGCTCGCCCAGCAGCAACGACCGCGGCGGGCCGAGGACGGCCTCGTCGGTGGGAAACGGTGCGTCGAAGAACGTGGCGGGCTCGCCGTCGAGGTGCGCGCCGAAGAACGCGAGCAGTGCATCGCAGGTGATTCGCCATGCCCGTTCGCTGTCGATCGTGGCGGCCGTCATCCCGCCCGCCAGCATCGAGCCCGGCTGCAGCGGCAGGAACGGCGCATCCATGAAGCTCGCGTGCACGGCGCCGCGCATCATCAGCGCGTAGCCGGGTCGGCCGCGCTCGTAGGCGGTCTGCCAGCCGTTCACCATCACCGCCCGCTCGGCCTCGCACCACTCGACGCTGGGATACAGGCCGACCTTCACGTGCTCTTCGCACGGGGTCCGGATGTCGGTGTGGTCGGCGAGCACCAGCAGCGTGGGCCGCTCGAGACCGACCCGTCCGACCTCGCCCCAGATCCCGCCGTCCAGGTTGGCCGCGGCCCTGCAGTCCTCGCTCGCCCGGCAGTACTCCAGCGCCGCATCCCCACCCATCGAGTGTCCGAACGCGCCGACGCGAGACAGGTCCAGGCGCCCGGCAAGCGGACCCGTCCCCTCGTTCAGCGCGGCCACCCGCTCGGCAACGAACCGCATGTCCGCGACCTTCTGTCGCACGATCGCCGCACGCCCGTCGATCGCGACCTGCGCCTCGCCGCTGTAGGGGCCGAACACGGGCTGCATGAACTCGGTGTTCATCGGCGCGACCCGACCGTCGGGGAACACGGTCAGGATCGATTCGTAGGTGTGGTTGATGCCGACTATCACGTAACCGTGGCTGGCGATGTCTTCGAGGATCGCCGAGAGCGACAGCGGCGGAAAGCCGGCGGCGGAGAACACCAGCACGGGGTAGGTGTCCCGGTCCGGGTCGACCGGGGCGTCGGTGAATGCGTGGCCGTGCGCCGACTCGGCGTCGAAGCCCCAGAACTGACCGACCGCCTCCCAGCCGACCGGCAGGTAGGGGGCGGGCTGGGTGTCTTCCGCCGGTTCCGCCGGATACCAGATCCAGCAGACCAACTCGCGCTTCTCGTCGACGGCCGAAGGCTCGGCACGCGCCTCGTCGATCCAGTGGTACGCCGCGCGCCCGACCCGGTACCGGCCGGTGGGAGCGGGCAGAGTTCCGCTGGGCAAAGGGTTTCGGGCATCGTCGCTCCTTCACCGCGGAACATCCGTGCCGACGTCGCCAGCGTTCGAACGCTGCTCCGCGTGCGCTGAGCAGCATAGGACGAACGACGGCGGCGAGCCAAGCGCCCGGCGGCGACCGGACTACAACCCGCCGGCTCGCGCGAACTTGTCGGACCCACCCTGCAGACTGCGCGTCATGAGCCCAGTGAGTCGCCGCCGCAAGCCCAACAAGACCCGTACACGCAAGCGTCGCAAAACCGCGGCGTCGAATACCAGCGCCGCTTCCACTGCGCCGCCGACGTTCGTCGACAACGCGTTGCGGACCGTCGCAGGCATCTCCGAATGCGACGACCCATTGCAGGCGGAGTTCCTCGCAGCAGCCCTCCTGTCGGATCGCTCCGATCTCACCGATTTCCTGGCCGACAAGCTTGTCCCCGCTATCGCGGAACGCGACGCACCTGACGCGGTCGCGCTGGTGCTGGCGCTCGGGGCAGTCGCCGACGGGAAGGTCGCCGAGGCGGCCACTGCGGGCTTGGACCGACTCGTGACGAACGGCGCACAGGCACCCGCTTGGGCCGACGAACTGCGTGAGCCGATTACCTCCTACGGTCATCGGCGCATCGTCCTGCTCCCGTCCACACTGACCGTCCTGGCCTGCGAGTTCCATCGCGGGCAGCGCACGCACACGGTGCTGATCATCACCCACGGAATCGACTGCGGCGCAGCGGTCTCCATCACCCTCGAAAGGAACCGCGCGCTGCAGGACCTCCTCGATCGCGTCGGGACTCAGCTCACCGACGATGTCTACGACATCACGACCGAGGACCTCGACGCCGCCGAGTTCCGGCGGCAGGTCGTACACGCGCTGAACGCTCGGCGCGACCACGAGTTCGCGTCCGGCGTCGACGAGGCGGATGACGACGAGAGGTGGCCGGGCTACCACGCACTGGCCCTGCTGCTACATCGGTGGCTCGAATCAATGCCCGAGTCCGATCGCCCACCCACCCCGCACGGCAAGTGCGCGCGTCCACCGGGAGCACCGTCGCCACTACGGCGGAAGAAGCTGCCGGCGGCGCGCACCGCAGCCAACGGCCCGGCGCCGGTGTTCCAGCTCAGAGTGTCGCTTGCCGGGTCGACGCCACCGATCTGGCGCCGGATCGAGGTCCCGGCCGACATCATGCTGGACGAGCTGCACGGCGTCATCCAGGTCGCGTTCGAATGGGACGATTACCACCCGTACGCCTTCGCAACCGACTACGGAGTGTTCGGTTCGCCCGAATCCGCGCTGCCGGTCCGATCCGACGAGTCGGTGACGTTGGAGCAGGTCGCGCCCGGCGAGAACGCGACCATCCACTACGTCTACGACTTCGACGACTGTTGGGAGCACGACGTCGTGGCCGAGAAGATCGTCAAACCCGAGCCTGGCGTGGTCTACCCACGTTGCGCAAGCGGTCAGGGCGCGGCACCTCCGGAGGAGTCGGGCGGAATGGGGGGCTACCTCGAACTGGTCGAGATCCTCACCGACCCCGACCATCCGGAGCACGAGAACTGCCTCGACCGAATCGGGCTCGATTCCGCCGACGAGTTCGATCCGACGTGGTTCCTCCCAGGTGAGGTGAACTGGGCGCTCGGGGCGGTGCGGTGATCAAGGCGGACATTAGCGCTACAGCGCTATTATCGCGCTATGGCTACGATCCAGATCCGCGAGATCCCCGAAGATGTCTACGAGGTCGTGCGTAAGCGCGCTCGCGCGGCCGGGCAGTCCATCCAGTCCTACATGCGGGAAGTCGTCATCGAATTCGCCTCTACACCCACGACGGACGAGGTGCTCGCAGAGATCGCGCGTGCTCGGGCGGCGGACGATCTCGACGGCGTGACCCGAGAGTCGATTCTCGCGGCGCTGGACGCGGAACGCCGGTGAACGATCGCGTAGTCGACGCGTCCGCTCTTGTCCTGGCGATGGCGGCAAGCGGCCACAGTGCCGACACGCTTCGCGACAGGCTGCAGGGCTGGCGCCTGAGCGCACCACATCTGATCGACGCCGAAGTCGGGAGCGTGCTGCGCCGCCAGGAGCGGGCGGGACTGATGAGCCCCGCACGTGCCGCCGCCACCCTGCGCGCCACTCATGATCTCGCCATGCGCCGGTATCCGCATTTCGGTTGGCTGGCCGAATCGGCCTGGGCACTGCGAGCGAACGTCACTTTCTACGACGCCCTGTATGTCGCCCTCGCCGCCGTGCTGCGCGTCCCCCTCGTCACCGCCGACGCACGCCTGGCGAACGCCCCCCGACTACCGTGCGCGATCGAGTTGGCCTGACTGCGCCGTGTCGCGCGTGGCGTCCCACTCGGTGTCAGTCGGACGGTGCAGACTGGTCGCCGTGGGCCCCGTGAGTCGCCGCCGCAAGACGAAGAAGAAGCGCACACCCAAGCCGAGCGAGCCGATCAAGTTCGACGTCGCCGAGCCCTGCACCTGCCCGGCGTGCACCGGAGAGCCGGTGGCTGCCTCCGCGATCGTCGACGCCTTCATGGCACGCGCAAGGGACCTCCCTCTGGCGGCCGACCCGCTCGACGCGGAGATGATCGGCTCGATGATCCTGGGGGTTCCAGCGATCGACCGCGAACGCCGTCGACTTGGGCATGGTCGATCTGTTCATCCCGATCATCGAGGAACGGGGGACCGCCGTCGCACTCGCGCTCCTGCTGGCGCTCGCCTCGGTCGCCGAGGACGAGGTCGCGGCGCCGGCCGACGCCGCCGCCGACCGGCTCGTCGCGACGGGGATCCAGCCACCACGCTGGGCCGCCGGTTTCGACGAGCCCGTCACCTCAACCGGGCATCGCCGTCTGGAACTTCCCGACCACGGGACGGTCCTGCTGGCCTGCGAGTTTCACCGCGGCCGCAGCACGCAACCGATCTTGGTCAATGTCGACGATGTCGCGGGCTGGATCGCCTCCGACATCGCGCTGCTCGCCGAACCGCTGCCGAAAGCGCTCGATCTCGTCGCGAAGGCCATCCGCGACGGCGGCGGCGAGGTCATCACCGAAGATCTCGACGCCGCCGAGTTCCGCTGGCAGGTCGAGGACGCGCTCGACGCGCGGCTCGAACTCGACCTCGACGACGGATTCGTCGACGACATGGACGACGAGGACGGACCCGGCTATTACCCGATGGCGCTGTTTCTGCGCAGGCGGCTCGAAGCGCTCCCGAAGTCCGACAAGCCGGCCGCGCCTCACATCGAGTTCGACCTCCCATCCCTCGACGAGATGATGAGGCTCATCGCAGGTTCACGACCAGCGCCTCCGGCCACGTCGCCGAAGCTGCCGGCGAAGCGGAAGAAGTCCGACGGCCGGGCTACCCGCCTCGCTTGATCTGGGCCGCAAAGTCGTCCAGTGCCCGCAGCACATCGTCGGCCTGCCACACCCGATTCCGCACGCGGTGGCCGGTGCTCCGTAGCACCCCGACATCGACGAGCCGATCGATCGCCCGTTGCGCCGCGACATCGCTCACACCAAATTGCCGAGTGACATAGGCATTGCCGACGACCGGCTGGCCGATCAGGGCGTCGACGATCGGCCACGCGACCGAGTCGCGGCGAGCGGTCAGCCGCTCGCGGTAGGTCGAACCGAACGTCGTTGAGGTTCTCGACGAGCACACGCCCGCGCTCGACCGCGACGAACGTGGCGTCGATGAACACCCGCACGATCGAGGAGGCGTCTCCGGCACCGTTCGTCCTGGTGTTCCCGCCGGCCCAACTTGTCGGTGCTGCCCGGAATACTCCACTGCATCAGCATCCGGTGCCGCGTAACCTGCGACTATCGAATGTCACATCGGGAAGGAGGCGTCATGCCCGAACTCGCCGAACCGTCGCGCGACCTGTTGACCCTCGACCAATGGGACGCCATCGAGTTCGACCCCACGCGCCGCTTGGAACTCAGCGAGGGGATCCCGATCATGTCGCCGCGTCCGCACCCGCTGCACCAGCTGATATCGAGAAGGCTCACCCGGCTACTCGAGGACGCCCTGCCCGCCGACCTCGAGGCGCTCCCCGAAGTCGAGGTCACCACCGACGCGAGCTTTCCTCCGAGCGTCCGCACACCCGACATCATCGTTGTTCCCCGTCACGTAACCGGACAGCGCTCGCCCCGGGTATCGGCGGCCCACGTACTGCTCGTTGTCGAGATCGTCTCGCCCGGCTCGCGTCGAACCGATCACGTGAAGAAATTGAACGAGTACGCGCAGGCGGGTATCCCGCACTACTGGATCATCGACTCGGCTGGAGCGCCCGGCGAGCAGTTTCTCGCCTTCAGCCATGGCGGGAACGGCTACCGACGACTCGACGTGCAAGTCGCCGAACGAGTCCGGATCACGGAACCCGTGCGGATGGCGTTCTCGGTGCGCGACCTGATCGATTGAGCTTCGCACACCCGCCACGGCCGTAATTGACCCCGCTCTCGCTGTGGTCGTACCATCCGGCGATGCGGGCGATGGTCGTGAAGGAATTCCGGGAACTCGGTCGTGACAGGCGCACGTTCGCGATGCTCATCGCGATGCCGCTGCTGCTGTTGATCGTCTTCGGTTACGCGGCGAACTTCTACGTCTCGTCGGTCGACACCGCCGTGGTGGGACCACAGGCGGAACAGGTGGCGCCCCAGCTGCCGCCGTACTTCGACACGACCGTCGTCGAGCCCGCGGACGGTCGGACCGAGGCCGAGAAGCTGTTGCAGGACAACGAGGTCGACGTCGCCATCGTCACGGGCGCGACGCCGGTGGTGGCGCTGGTGAACGGGGCGAATCTGTTCGCGGCGCAGTCGACGGTGTCGGTGCTGAACAAGGCCGGCGCCGCGGTTCAGGTCGAGGTGCTCTACAACCCCGAGTTGAAGACGTCCTGGGTGATGGTGCCGGCGATCATCGGTTTGATCCTGACGTTCATCGGCACGATCATCACCAGCATCGGCCTGGTGCGCGAGCGGGAGGCGGGCACACTCGAGCAGTTGGCGGTGATGCCGATCAAACCCAGCCAGGTGATCCTCGGCAAGATCACGCCCTACTTCCTACTCGCGGCGTTGGACATGACGATCGTCACGGTGCTCGCGATGGTGTTGTTCGGCGTGCCGTTCGTGGGCAACCCGCTGGTGTTCGCGCTGGGCGCGGGTCTGTTCCTGTTCGTCGTGCTCGGCCTCGGCGTGCTCATCTCGACTGTCTCGCAGACCACCGGGCAGGCCATCCAGACCGCGTTCTTCTTCCTGCTTCC
>DATDBL010000322.1:0-26565 GCA_036524855.1 Aldersonia sp.
CGCAGGGTGAGGGTGCGGGCGTGGCGGATCAGCCGGGCCGGTGTCGCGATGAGCCGGTGGCGCAGGGTGGCGATCATGGCCTTGCCGCCGCGCACGCCGTGCCCGACGAGCAGGTCGGCGCGGTCGTCGGAGAGGACGCCGGTGAGTTCGTGCAGCCAGGCGGCGATGTTGGCGGCCAGCAGCGCGCCCCACATCCATGCCCTGTTGACGTTCTTGTCGCCGGAGGGGAGGTGCCGCAGGGCGGCGCCGTGCTTGCTGTCGCGGAAGATGTTCTCGATGATGGTGCGGTGCCGGTACCAGTGCTCCACGGCCGCGGCCCGGTCCGGGCTCGACACGTCGAGGTCGGTCACGATGAACGAGTAGGCATAGATCGCGTCGGCGTCGGCCAGCTCGTCGATCGGCAGCGCGCGCTGCTCCGGGTGCAGGGTGCGGCGCCGCCGCGAGCGCGGGTCGGTGGACACCTGCTCGGGGCTCAGCCGCACCCGGCGGATCAGCAGGGTGGTCTGCGGTGGCCAGTCGGCGGGCCGGTAGTCGGCGACCGCGACCTGCGCGTCGTGCATGTCGATCGCTGCGCGCCAGTCGGTTTCGGCGATGCCGTCGAGCATCCGCCACAGCGGGGCGATGCGTTTGGCGCCGATCGCGAACCCGACACCGGCGGCGTGTGCGGCGCGGGCCAGCGTGCCGGCGAAGTAGCCGGCGTCGGCGCGCAACGCGACCTGCTCGCGGCCGATCCGCTGCGGCAGCGCGGCCAGCGCCCGCTCGAGCAGCTCTGGCGCGGTGGCGCGGGGATCGTCGACACCGGAGCCGAGGTCGGCGGCCAGGGTGAGTTCGGTCTCGGCCCACGTCGCCACGTGCGGGCGGCCCACCCGCTGGCCCTGATGGTTGTAGGCCACACCGTCCTTCTTGCGGCCGTACACCTCCACGTCGGTGGTGTCCAGGTCGATCGTCACCGGGCCCGCGGTCAGCGCGGCGGCCCGCTGCCCGGGCAGCCGGTCGAGCATCCGCTCGGTCACCGCCGCCAGCCCGGTCTCCACCGCGAGCCAGTCCCGCTCGTCGAACCGTCGCGCCAGGCCCGCGGCGGTCGTCGAGGACAATCCCGGCACCGGTACCAGCGCCTGACCCGCGGTGTCGGCGCGCACCCGGTCGAGCCCGACCAGAAAGTCCTGGCCGGCCAGCTGCGCCGACGCCATCCCCACCAGCAGCTCACCGGGGCGGAATCCCCGGTTGCGCTGCTTGATCGGACCCACCGCGGCGTCCAGCGACCCGATCACGTCGAGCCGTTCCACCAGCTCGGTCACCGCGACCATGCCGGCGTTGCCGGTCACCGACGGATCCGCTCTGCCGACCCGCACCCGCCGCCGCTTTCCCCTACCCGAATCCTTGCGTATCCTGCTCACCAGATGGGTGCCCTTCCGCGCTCTCCGACCTCGTGCCTTGCCAACACGAATCATCCCAGGCCGCAACGGCATCCATCGCTATCTCACCGCGCGTGTCACCCGCTTATTCGCGGATTCGGGTCTGAGTGCACCGCGGTTCGATATATGTCTCACACCTGGAGGTTGCCATGTCCCGCATCCAACTTGCCCTCAATGTCGATTCGCTCGACGACTCGGTGGCGTTCTACTCCAAGCTGTTCGGCACGGCGCCGGCGAAAGTGAAGGACGGCTACGCGAACTTCGCGATCGCCGATCCGCCGCTGAAGCTGGTGTTGATCGAGAACCCCGGCGGGGGCGGGTCGATCAACCATCTCGGTGTCGAGGTCGAATCCAGCGATCGGGTGCACGCCGAGATCGCCCGGCTCAGCGGGGAGGGGCTGTTCACGCAAGAACAGATTGGCACCACGTGTTGCTTCGCGACCCAGGACAAGGTCTGGGTCGCGGGACCGGCGAACGAGCAGTGGGAGGTCTACACGGTGCTCGCCGACTCGGAGACCTTCGGCACCAGCCCCGACCTGCTTGCCGCCGACCCCGCCGGCGGGTGTTCCTGCGACACCACCGACAAGGCCGGTGAGCGCCGCGGCGAAGCTGCCGTCACCGCACCCTGCTGCTGATCTGGGTGTCCGGGCCGGTCCGCTCGCCAATTCACGCTCACCGCGCTCGGCTGACACGGCCCGTGTTCACCCGGTGTTCGTTAGCCGAGTGATTCGAGATCCGTTCGCCGGGATCGCGCCCGCATCGGTGCCCGGTTTCGTGGCCGCCCAGTGTGTCGTCGGGCTCGGGCTGATCGTTGCGCTCCACCCCGACGCCGCGGCGGCCGCCGACGCCGTCGTCGTCCCTCATTCCGCTGACCACGGCGCCGATCCACGGAGTTCGCCATGACCGGCAGCCCACCCGACAGGCCAACCGATGAGCCCAGCCCCTGGCCGAGAACACCCATCGACCCTCGGCGCCACCGCGCCGACGTGGTGGTCGCACCCGCCCGGCGAGACCCCCGAAAGAGCCTGCAGGCCAAGCCGAACCGAGTCTGTCCGTTAGCAGAAAGCCAGCCCGGTGGCAATCCGCACCACCCTGTCTATGCTCCAAGCACTCGCGGCGGGCCACCCGGCGGGGCGGTTGCCACCGTGGGTCTCATCCGCGCGTCCAAGTTCGCAGGACGCGGTCGATGTCGGCCGCGATGGCGGCGGCCCGGTTGGTGGGGCACCGCGGGAGCAGGCGAACGATCGCCGCGGCGAGGTCGTGCCGAAACGCGACGTCCTCGCGGTCGCGCCACTCGCGATCGCGCTCCCGGCGCCGCTCGCGTGCCACGGCGTCGGCCAGGCAGTGCTCCTCGGCCCCGGCGAGCGCCTCCTCCTCGACCAGGAAAGCCCTGCCTCGTACCGCTCGCGCGCTCGGGCCCACCGCACCACGACCGCGGAGAGCCCACTCTCCTTCTTGGCGCGCCGGGTCAGTGCGGCATCTCCCGACGGCAAGAACACCAAAATGGCCGAGGTCGGCGCAGTCCAGGCAGTGCGGTTCGCCGTTCGGACCGCCCCCGCCGCGGTTGCTCCGCGGCGGCCGCCCCGGTTTCGTGGCTGCGCACATTCACCCGATCAGTGTCCTCGTGCGACGGCCAGCGTGCATGGGACAAATGATCACCTACGGCGTCGACCGCCCGGACGCCGCAGCGTCGAGACGCTCGTAGATTTCACCGAGCAGCGTGGAAAGCCGCTCGTAGTGCGTACCAGCCCAATAAATCCGGCAGCAACTCGGGCACTGCCGGAAGTCGTCGTAGAAGCGGCGGGTCAGCGGTTCGAGATCATCAACCACGTCCGCCTTGTCGACCCGCACCAACTCCCCGTTGCACCGCAGGCAGCGAGCGAAGGGGGCGAACCGCCCGCGCAGGTCGAGTCGGCGCACCACCTCGGTGACCTGCTCGACCGGCTGATCCGAGTACACGTACAACCCGCGCTCTACCGCGCGTCGAGCCAGCAGTCCGCGGTCGCGGGTGAGGAGGATCCGCTGTTGCTCACGGCTGATCTGCGCCAGCGTCGGGTCGTCGGCGTCGGGCGAGTACAAGGCATCGAAACCCAGCAGTCGCAGCAGGCGGGCGAGCCGACCGACGTTGACGTCGACGACGAACCGAGGATCGCGCAACGGCACGGGTCGCAGCCGCTCGATCGGCGAGATGTCGAGCGCCTCGAACACCGGATAGACGGCGACCCGTGCGCCCGAGCGCGGCCGGTGCGTGAAGTCGACCGGCGCACCGTCGACGATGATGAGGTCGATCTCGGTGTGCGGTATCCCCATCGCTTCGATGATGTCTTTCACGGTCTGATGCGCACGCGCCGGCCGGCGGACGGCGACCCCGCGATTCTCCGCGGCTACGAAGTCGCCGAGTTCGGCGTAAGCGCGGACCTCGACGAAGCCGGTCACCGCGCAATCGTCACGCCGATCGCGGGGCAAGCGCAAGCCCGCCTTCGAACCGCTTGAGCAGCACGCGGGTCGGGTCTACGATCCGGGCACATCCGTCGCGGTGATCGAACGGAGGGACCGAATGCAACATGCCCACTCGTCGGCGGTGATGCGCGGTGACCCGAGACAAGCCGCGCTGATCGGTGTGCTGCTCGGGCTCGCCGCCGTCGGCTGGGTGCTGATCGATCGCCGAATGTCCGGCATGGACCGCGGTCCCGGCACCGACCTGGGCTCGCTCGGCTTCTACGTCACCGCCTGGGTGGTGATGATGGCGGCGATGATGTTCCCGTCGATCATTCCCATGGTCGCCACCTACCAGCGGGTGCAGCAGGCCAGGCGGGCCCGCGGACACGCCCTACCGGGCGCCACCGCAGTATTCGTGGGCGGCTACCTGCTCGCCTGGACCGTGTTCGGTCTCGCCGCGTACGCCCTGTTCGCGCTGGCGCGTGGCCTCGGCTCCGCTCTCGACGGCGGTCGCGTCGCGTTCTACACGGCGGGCGGGGTGCTCGTCGCCGCCGGCGCCTACCAGTTGACCCCGTTCAAGGACGCCTGCCTGTCCCGATGCCGAAGCCCGGTCAGGTTCGTGATGGAGCATTGGCGCAGCGGAGTTAGGGGCGCAGCGGAAATGGGCACCCGCCACGGCCTCTGGTGCATCGGCTGTTGCTGGGCACTGATGGCGTCACTGTTCGCGCTCGGGGTGATGAGCGTGGCGTGGATGCTGCTGGTCGCGGCGATGATCGCGACCGAGAAGCTGCTGCCCTGGAAGTGGATCGCGAAGAGCACGGTCGCCGTCGTGCTGGTGGCGCTGGGGCTGGCGGTCGCGTTCGTCCCGAGTCACGTGCCGGGTCTGACGGTCCCGGATTCCGGCACCGTGCACGACGACATGCAGATGCAGGGCATCGCGGCCGCGGCTGGTGCACCGGGCTGCTACCCCTGCCAGGCGAACTCGCGGAAGTGCCCGTTCTTGCCGGTGTTGTCGAACGCCAGCCCGTAGTCGGGATCGTCGTACCTCCCGATGATGCTGCGAGCGATGGGCAGATCGGCACCCATCGGGTGAAACACGTTGACGATCCTCATGACCGCCGAGGTCCCCGTTGCATGCAGGCCTTCGACCTCGAATTCCATGATGCCCGGGACCTCCACCCGTTTGCGGTCGCCGTCGGAGGTGAACGCGATGGGGACGAACTTGACGCCCAACTGCTCGCCGATCAACCCCGCGAGCATCTCGGGCGGGCCGCCCTGCGCACCGGACAGCACCGCACCGAGCGCCTCCCGCTGCGGCGCCTCCGCGCGCTCGTCTATGTAGAGGGCCACCCGCCACCCGCCCTCGGCCATCACCGCCGGAGCGTCCGCGACCATGATCACGTTGAGGCCGTCGAGCCGCACCCCGTCGCTGTTGCCCTCATCGATGTGCAGGATCAGCGGAACACGACATCGCTCGTTGTCGGCCGGACCCTGCAACGACGAGGTGATGCACGGGCACAGGATGTCGCAGTTGCAGTTTTCGAAGTATTCGCCGCGCAGATGCCACGCCATTGCAGAACTCCCTTCCTTCCGAACCCGTCGTCGCCGAGGCACTCGGACAGCAGCCGCTGTTCGGTTTCTCGTTCAATTGTCCTCGCCGTCGGAACCGAGGTCCAGATCTCGGGTGCCCGAACACTGGGGAGCAACGCCGGGCCGTCAGCCGCAGCGCGGGGGTGGTGTCCGTGGCGGCTGGGTTCACCCGACGTAGTCGAGGCGGGCACGTTGATGCACCACCGTCTCGAGGTTGCGCGCGATGGCCGCCCTGTTGAGCTGCGCGTCGAACGACGCCACGCGGGCACCGACGGTCTCCGCGGCCAGCAACACACAACAGTCGGGCATTTTCAACCTGGTAGCCGCGCGTAACTCCGCAAGTTTCACGGCGGTGTCGTCGGGAACGGGCAGCTCGCGGACTTCCAAGTCCCGCAGGATCGTCCAGACGAGGTCGAGGCGGTTCTCCCGAGCGGGAAGGACCAACACGTCGGCAAGGGTCAGCGAGTTGGCCCCGAAATCGTCATCGATCTCTCGGGCGAGCAGTTCCGCAGCACGATCGTGGTGGACGTTCTCGCCATCGAGATATGCGATGAGAACGCTGGCATCCAGCACGATCACGCAAGCCATTCCTCCCGGAGCGTATCGAGGTAATCGCTCGGATACATGCCGGTGAGAGCCCCGCTGTGTGCGCGCACGGCAGCGAGTCTGCGGCGGTGGCGCTCGTCGTGGGCACCTTGGGCGGCGCGATGTCCTTCCATTGCGAGTTGCACAAGCAGTTGTGCGCGGCTCAGACCAGGCCAGCGGATCGCCGCAGCATCCAACGCAAGGGCGAGATCGTCGGTCTCGGTGACGATGTCGAGCGGGACCAGCACCTTCGTCTCCGGGTAGTACGCGGCCGGCGACCCGCGTACGCGAGCACCTGGAACCGTGACGCGGTAAGCTGCCCAATCACCAGGCTTGGTTGAGCGACCTTCGAGGTGACCGTCCGCCATGCACTTTGAGCAATCCATCGACATCGACGCCCGGCAGCAGCGCGTGTGGGAGGTGCTCAGCGACCTCGAAGCGTGGCCGCAGCGGATCGAGACGGTCGACGTCGTCGAACTGCTCACACCCGCTCCTGTGGGTGAAGGCAGCTGCGTGCGTCTCGAGCAACCGAGGCTCCCAGCGGGCACATGGGCGGTCACCGTCTGGGATGCGCCGTCCTACTTCGAGTTCCGCCAGAAGTCCGGCGGCGTTACCAATGTCGCGGGCCATCGTGTCGAGGCGCTGGAGGAAGGCCGCTCCCGCCTGACCCTGACTCTGGATATGCGAGGCCTGCTGGTCCCAGTCTTCGGTCGGATCTACAAGGGCCTGACCAACCGTTACATGACCGTCGAGGCTCAGGGCATGAAGCGCGCAGCCGAGTCCGCTTGAGACTCCGCCGCGTCCCGCAACTACCAGGCTTTGCAGCGGTCCACCGCGAAGGGCTCGCCCAGGCCTTGCCGTTGTTCGTCGTTCCGGCTGATGGCGCGCTCGCGTTGCGCGTGCGCCTCGATCACTACCTACAGCTGGTCCGCGCCGAACTGCATATCGCCATCGCCAACGGCGAGTCGGTCGGCGACATCGCCGCGGCTGCGCAAGTGCGGGTGCCATTCTGAACCGACGACGACTTATCGAGCATGATGGCCGACCGCGGCGCCAATCCGTTGCTCCGGTCCTACCTGTGGGGTCTTATCCAGCCGGAATCGATTGGTTCGTCAACCTCGCCGAGAGCAATTCGGCGCCGAAAGAGGAAGGTTCTCCAAGTCGCGCGTACCGCGCTCGGGCAAGACGGTTGGCCGTTGGTGGGCGGGGCCGGCTTGACGACTGCAAGATAGAGCGTATCTGGTGAGCGGGCGTCACATCGGGGTGGTGAGCAGCGCGGCGTCCGCCGTCTCGTGACCAGCGGGAGGCAAGCGAGCTGGGGGATAGTGGTGAGATGCCTACGCCGGTGCTGGCCACGAAACTGTTCGCGCCGGCCAGGCGCCCTCTACTGGTCGCGCGGCCGCGGCTGATCGAGCGGCTGGACGCTGCCCTGGAGCCGGGCCGGAAACTGTCGCTCATCTCGGCGCCGGCCGGCTTCGGCAAGACCACACTGGTCGGCGACTGGATCGAGCAAAGCGTGCATCGGCATCCCGCCACGCGGGTCGGTTGGCTGTCGTTGGACGAAGGCGACAACGACCTTCCGCGTCTGCTGACACATCTTGTTGCTGCGCTGCAGGGTATCGACGCGGACATAGGTTCCGATGCGCTGGATCTTTTGGACATTGCGCCGGCCTTGCCGATTGAGGCGGCGCTGACCGCGCTGATCAACGACGTGGCTCTTACGGCCGGGCCGATCGTGCTCGTGGTCGACGACTACCACGTGATTGCGGCAGGGCCCGTGCACGAGGCGATGACGTTCCTGCTCGACCACCTTCCACCGCGGTTGCACCTGGTGGTCACCAGTCGCGCGGACCCGCCGCTCGCGCTCGCCCGGATGCGGACTCGCGACGAGCTGGTCGAGTTGCGCGCCACCGACCTGCGGTTCACACCGGGCGAGGCGACGAGTTTCCTGAACCAGGTGATGGGTCTCGGCCTCTCCGCCGTTGACGTGGACGCGCTCGAGACCCGCACTGAAGGCTGGATCGCGGGACTGCAGCTGGTCGCCTTGTCGCTCCGGGGCCGCACCGACGTCTCTGGGTTCATCGGCGCGTTCGCCGGCAGTCACCGCTTCGTCCTGGACTACCTGGTCGACGAGGTGCTGCGGCACCAGCCCCAGCAGGTCCGCGAGTTCCTGCTGCACACCGCCGTCCTGGACCGGCTCGCCGGATCACTGTGTGACGCCGTCACCGGACGGGCAGATGGCAGCACGATGCTCGAGAATCTCGAGCGTGCCAACCTCTTCGTCGTAGCCCTGGACGAATACCGCGCGTGGTTCCGCTACCACCACCTGTTCGCCGATGTGCTCCGTGCCCACGTACTCAGCGAGGAACCCGACCTGGTACCAGTGCTGCACCGGCGCGCCAGCGACTGGTACGAGCACCACGACCTTGTCGAGGACGCCGTGAGGCATGCACTGGCCGGCGGAGACTACGAACGCGCCGCCCATCTGATGGAGCTTGCCCTGCCTGCCCTGCGCCGCAACCGGCAGGACGCGACACTCCTCGGCTGGCTCAACGCGCTCCCCGACGACGTGATCCGGCGCAGCGCCGTGCTCAGCGTCTTCTACGGATGGATGCTGATGGTCTCCGGCGACCTCGACGCCGTCGAAGACCGTCTGGACGACGCCGAACGCGCGCTCGCCACTGGCAGGACACCGGACGCCCACAACGAGGAGCTCCGCACCCTGCCGATGACGCTGGCCATCTACCGCGCCTCGCTCGCCCAAGCCCGCGGCGACACAGAAGGTACCGCGCGCCACGCCCAGCGCGCGCTCGACATGGCCGGTCCGGGCGACCACCTCTCTCGTGGCTCCGCGGCCGGCTTCCTCGGGCTCGCAGCCTGGGCGAACGGTGACATCGAGCCAGCCCTGCGGACGTTCTCCGAGGCTGTGCGGAGCCTGCGTTTGGCCGGGAACCTCGCCGACGCGTTGAGCAGCACCGTCGTTCTGGCGGACATGTGGCTCGCCGCAGGACGACCTGACCGGGCGCGCAGGCTCTATGAAGGTGCCCTGCAAGAGGCCACGGACCGGGAAGGCGCCCGGGGCGCCGTAACGCCGCTGCCGATGGCTGACCTGCACGTCGGGCTCGGCGAGCTGGACTGCGAGCTGGGAAACCTCGCAGCAGCGACCCGACACCTCGAGACCGCGAAGGCGCTCGAGGAGCGTGCGGCGACGACGGAGAACCGGCACCGGTGGTTCCTGGCCATGGCTCGGGTCCGGCAGGCCGAGGGCGACCGGGAGGGAGCCATAGACCTGCTTGATCAGGGCGAGCGGTGCTACCGGCGCGGCTTCTTCCCCGATGTACGGCCGATCGCGGCGACGAAGGCACGGATCCGGATCGAGCAGGGCAAGCTGTCGGAGGCTGCCGACTGGGCCCGCGAACGCGGCCCGTCCGCTGCGGACGACCTCAGCTACCTGCGCGAGTTCGACCACCTCACTCTCGTACGGCTGCTGCTCGCGCAACACCGCGAGCACGAAAATTCCGGCGCCATCCGCGAGGCAGTAGACCGGCTGGACCGGCTGCTCGAGGCCGCCGACGGTTCCGCACGGACCGGAAGCCTCATCGAGATTCTCATGCTGCAAGCCCTCGCACACGAGGCTCAGGGGCACCGGCGGCCAGCTCTGGAGGCGTTGGAGCGAGCCCTGACCGAAGCGCCCGAAGCGGACGGCTACCTCCGGCTCTTTCTCGACGAGGGCGCTCCCATGGTGAGCCTGCTTCGTGCCACCGCGGAACGCGAGGTCGCGCGGGACCGAGCGCGTCGACTGCTCAGGGGAGGCGCCGCGCCTTCCCGGGGGACCTCGGCGGCGCAGTCGTTGTCAGAGCCTTTGAGTCAGCGGGAGCTGCAAGTGCTGCGGCTGCTGGACAGCGCACGGACCGGGCCTGAGATCGCTCGGGAGCTGTTCGTCTCGCACAACACCCTGCGCAGCCACACCAAGCACATCTTCACAAAACTCGGCGTGAACAGCCGACCTGCGGCCGTGAGCCGCGCCAAGGAGCACGGCCTCCTCTAGCGTTCCGTGCGAGCGCTCTCACATCGCCAATCACATCGTGGGGTGATGCCCGGTCACCCCATCGCCTTCTAGGTTCTGGTCATAGGCGGCACCTGCCGCGGTACCAGAACCCGGGAGAAGCGGACATGTCCATCACCACCACCACCCTCACCCGCGCCGCCGGCATTTCGGCCGCGGCCGCCGGACTCATCTTCATCGGCGTCCAGATCAACCACCCGCCCTTGGACGCCTCCACCATCACCACCGCCGAGGTGACGGTGCGCAGCACCGCGAAGCTGGTCATAGGTGTGCTGGCGCTGGCCGGTATCACCGGCATGTATCTGCGACAGGTCCGCCGGGTCGGCGTGCTCGGACTGGTCGGCTACCTGCTGTTCGGCGCCTTCTACGTCGTCCTCATGCCCATCGAGTTCACCGCGGCCTACGTCCTCCCGTCCCTGGCCGACACCGACCCCCGCTACGTCAACGACGTCCTCGCCGTCGCCACCGGCGGCACCGCCACCGGCGACATCGGCCTGCTGCAGACCGCTTTCCTCCTCTCCGGCGTCTTGTACCTGGCGGGCGGTCTGGTCTTCGGAATCGCGCTGTTCCGGGCACGGGTCCTGGCCCGCTGGGCTGCAGCGCTCCTCGCAATCGGCACCGTCGCAACCCTGGCGCTGTCCGTCCTGCCCGAGTCCTTCAACAGGCCCTTCGCGGTCCCGACCGGCGTTGCTCTCATCGGCCTCGGGATCTCGCTGTGGCGCGAGCAGCGAAGAACCGCACAAGATTCCGCCTCCAGCCCTCTGAGCGCACGCCGAGACCCGGCTCGCTGGGCGATCGACCTCGCGGTCACCGAGTGGGTCATCCGTCGGCGGCCGGCCCGACGGTCGGCAAACACGGTCGTGGAGTCCCGATGAGCCCCCCGAGCCGCAGAGGACGGGCGCCCGCTCGCTACGAACTCCGGGTCGATGGCCACATCGACGACCACTGGACCGCGTGGTTCGACAATCTGACCCTCGCCCACGAGAGCGACGGGACCACCACCCTGCGCGGTCTCGTGCCCGACCAGGCCGCACTCCACGGCCTTCTCGCCAAGGTGCGCGACCTCGGCGTCACCTTGATCTCGGTGGCGGTGATCGACGCACCCGACTGAGTTCTCGTTCCATCGGCTCGTCGGCCGCCCGGCCGGAGCTGCCACCGATCGATCCATTGGAGAAAGCCATGTCTCATCCCGTCCCCGCGACGCTCTATCGCATCGGTGCTGCCGCCGGCTGCGGAAGCGCCGTCATTCTGCTCATCAACGCCGGCAAGCGCGCGGAGGTCATTCCCACCTCCGCCTTCACCCAACTGGTCGCCCCCCTCGCCCAGATCCTGGCTCTGGCCCTGGTCACCGCCCTCTACTTCGCCTTCGGGCGTCGAGCCGGCACCTTCGGCCTGGTCGCCTTCCTCCTGAACGCGTTCTCGCTAGCGGCGCTGGTCGGCGTGGAGTTCGTGCTCAATCTCGTCTTCGCCGATCTCCCGGGCCACACCATCGATGCACTCCGGGCCGGGACCCTGGGTGTGGCGCTGACAGTGGCCTCCATCACCTTCCTCCTCGGCACCCTTGGCTACGTCGCCGCGATGCTCCGCAGCCGCGAGGTCCCCACGGTGCCGCTGGCCCTGTACGTCGTTGGAGCCGTACCGGTCTCGCTGCGAGCTTTCGTGCCCGAGGCGGTGCTGGACCTCGGACTCGTCGTCCTGGCCGTGGGAATCGCCTGGCTCTCGATCTGGCTGTTCAACCACGCCAGCCGCGTCACCACCTGGGCAGACCACGCAGTCACCGATGCACCGCTGGCCGGCTCGAAGCGCGGGTCCGAGTGACGTTCGTCGACGAATCCGGCGACCCGGTGGATCCCATGACCCTGGCAGCTAGCCAACCATCCCCAGTGCCCGGCTCCCAGGCGCGCGGGGTGTGAAAGTCAAAGGGTGTAAATCCTGGTTGGCGGGTTTCGCAGAAGACGATCGGGACGTTGGGCCAGCGGATCTGGAGCTCGGCGAGGCCGTCGGCGACCAGGGCGGGCCGGATCCGGTCGAGCTTGAACACCTGCGAGTAGCGGTCCTCGACGACGACCGCGGCGCGGGGCAGCGCCGCCAGCTCGGCCACCGCGTAGCGGAGTTTGCCGCCGGTCAGGCTGGACACCAGGTCGGCCAGGGACTTGCGTTCCACCGAGGCCACCAACCGCCCGTCCAGGACGATGCCGTAGTCACCGCAGGGCAGGGCTCGCTTCACGGTGCGGACCTGTTGGCCGCCGAACCGGTAGGCGTACTGCTCGTGGGAGTCGACGAGGATCTCCAGCTCGGCGATCCCGGCGGCCCGGGCGGTGGGCGTGCGCACGTTGGGGCGGGCCTGCTTGCGGGTGCGCGGGGACTGCCAGAAGACCATGTCGCGACCGCGGGCCTTGGTGAACACGATCTGGGAGCGGCTCTCCCGGCTGCGATCGAGGACGACGTCGATGGCGGCGCCGCGCCGCACGCAGGAGCCGGGTTCGTTCCACGATGTCGGGGTCGTCGGGCCACTCGTCGACCGACACCGGGTAGCAGAACAGGGCTTTCGTGCGCGGCCAGGTCCCCCGGCGGTGCGGAACACCATCCCGCCTCCCAGCGGCAACCGCAGCAGATACGGCAGGGTGGACTGCGCGTCCGGATTGCGGGCGATCAGCAACTCCACCAACGTCTTTCAGTCTTCCGTTCGCTGCGCGGCGGCGGGGGTGGGAAGGCGCCGGCGGAGTTCGAGGTTCTCGCCGTGGGCGGCCTCGAGCGCGTGCCGCAGCGTGGCGGCTTCCTCGCGTTGGCGCCGTTTGAGTTCCGCGAGCTGGGCGGTCAGCGTGCGGACCACGCTGCTGGGCTGGTCGGGGTCGGCGCGGTCCGGCGCCGGCGGTGGAGTGCTGCGCTGTTGGTCGCGGAGTTGTTCGACGCTGACGGATCTCGGTGTGGCGGTATAGGAAAGGCCGTACGCGACAGACACGCCGACACTCCTACAGCGCACGACCGGTTCCCGGGCTGTAGACGCAGTTCGAACTGCGTCGAGGTCGAACTTCCTGCGACGTTGGAGACCCGCCGCGGGCTTTTCACCGGCTGCGTGGGGTTCCGCCGGGGTGTCAAGGGTGCGGCATGCGACACTCGCTGAACCCGACGGGGTGCTGGTGCCGCGGGACGTATCGCTACGACTGGGCACGTTCGTCGACTGTCCCTCGAATGCGACGCCAGCATGCGTGGGGCGCGGCGCTGCGTCCTTGCGGCGCGCTCACCGCAACGGATCGATCCAGCGGACGCCCGTGAAACGGGCGAAGTCGGCATCGGTCGAACACAGTTCGGCGCCGTGCTCGATCGCGAGGGCCGCGAGATGAGCGTCGCTCGTGAGGTTGCCGCCGGTGCCGAGCGGCGTGATGATCTCGCGCAGCACCGCTACGTGGCGATCGGTCGGGTGCACGACCGTCACACACGGCTGCACCAACCAACCCTCGATTACCTCGAGCGCCTCCTCCACCGTGAGTGGGTCGGCAAACACGACCGGACGCGTCGAGAGCCGCAGGAAACCGATCAGCACGTTCCAGGCCATGGCGACTGTTTCCGATCCCGATAGCGTCCGATCCAGCCACCGGCGCGCGTGTTCATGCCGAGCCGAAGACTCGTCCATCGCGTAGACGAGCAAGTTGAGGTCGAGCAACCTCACTTGCGAAGCGCCAGCTTGCGCAGGGTTTCCGCATCCTCGTCGGCGGCCGCGAGCGCGATCGCCTTATCGACGTCGAACCCCGCGCGCAGCCCCATGTTGCGGCTCGGCGTCGTGTACGCGCCCTGCACCGGCTTGCCGGCGAGACCGCGGCGGATCGCATCGTTGAGGACTTCCTTGAACGACGCTCCGCGCTCGCGTGCGGCCCGCTTCAGCGCCGCGGCGACATCGGGATCAAGCGTGACGGTCGTGCGCATGGCCGCATCTTAGCAGCCGTTTCAATGCTGTCATGATGCGTCGAGGCCGAATTCTTCATCGCTTCCTCTCCACGGTCGGTGGCATGCCTCTCTCGGCGACCAATGCGTCGGGTCCGCCGATGCGTGCGACACCGGCCCACCGGCTGTGGTGGTGTGCTGACCAGCGCAAACACGCAATTGTCCGGGCTGACAGGATTCAACCTGCGACCACTTGATCCCCAGAAATGCTGATCCGGCGTTTGCGCACGTCACACGCGATCTACACGGCATCACCCGACCCCTCGACCTGCACGAAGTGCACACACGCGCACGACGTGGGTCGACAACGGGTTCACAGAACCGATCGCTCGTCCGCCGCCGGCGGCGTCCATGCATCGCACTCGCCGCACTCACGCCCTTGTCGTGACGCCCGCGACCGGGTCCTTTCGTAACTTTCGTAACTGTGCTACGGTTGTTGCGTACCGTCGGGCGGCGAGAGGAAGTGAGAGCGATGAGCACGGCAGCTTCTGACGTCATCACGCCTACTCCCAACGACGCTGACGAACTGGCCAAGGTCCTCAGCTTCATCGATGCGCACGGCGCACGCCACGGCACCTCTCCCGAGCCTGCCTTCTTCCTCTCCGGCGCCAGCGAGCACGACCGCGTCGAACTTACCGAACAACTCCACGAGATCCTCAAGCGAGTGGTCCATGCCCTGAGCCACGGCCAGTCGATCAGCATCCTGACCCGCGACCAGGAGATCTCCACCCAGCAGGCCGCAGAGATCCTCGGCTTGAGCCGCCCGACAGTTGTTCGCCTCATCGAAGATGGTGAACTCCACGCCCACGTTCCTGGTGCCGTCCGGCGAAAGCTCCGACTGGCCGACGTTCTCGGCTACCGCGAGGATCTGCGCGCCCGACGCAATCGCTTCATCACCGAAAGCTCTGCCGAGTTCGACCACGTGGACGACGACGCGGTCTCTGACCTGCTCGCTGACGCGCGCCGCGAACACTGACTTGCCGGACAGGCCTGCCAGACTCATCACGTGTACCGCGCCGTCCTCGACACCTGTGCCCTTGTGCCGGGGCTGCAGCGCGACTTTCTGCTCCAACTCGCTACCGAAGAGGCGTACGCGCCGATATGGGGGTCCGGCATCCTCTTCGAGCTGGACTATGTCCTTGCCGGATTGCACGCGAAGCGCGGAGTCGCAAACAGCAATGAGAGGCGACGTCACCTCTTCGACCAGATGAGGCGGGCGTTCCCGGGCTCAGAAATCGATGCGCCGAAGGATATCGACTACGCATACAACCTCAACGATCCTGACGACGGACACGTCGCCCACGCCGCCATCATCGGCAAAGCCGACGCCATCGTCACCGACGACACCCGAGCCGGGTTTCGGATAGCGGCAAGCCTCGCCGAGGCCAACGTCGAGATCGTCTACCCCAATCAGTTCGCTGCGAACACGGTGTCGGCCCGTCCCCAAGCCGGCGTGCAAGCACTCGTCGAAATGTCGAAGCGCCGCCGGAACCCGGCTCAATCTCCAGCGGAGATCCTGGATGAGCTCGTCGAGCGGTACGACATGACCGAAACAGCCGACGTCCTCCGGCCCCTCCTCGAAACTGGACACACCCCGTGAGCGAACTCGCCGACTGCGTGCTTCCGTTGATCCGGACACGTGCCGAACTCTCGCGCCGGGCAAACCGCCAACGCAGACGGGAGGCGGATGCACGAGGCCGTTGACATCCTTCGAAGCCGCGATCCCGACGACCGATCCGGCCGAGGTGTACGCCGTCACGCACAAGTCAGTCGCGAGCGC
The DNA here is from genome assembly GCA_036524855.1 of Aldersonia sp. Lineage (GTDB taxonomy): Bacteria > Actinomycetota > Actinomycetes > Mycobacteriales > Mycobacteriaceae > Aldersonia. The sequence continues at coordinate 15,818 of DATDBL010000322.1, forward strand.
CATCAAGGTCATCGCGCGGGCCGACGACTCCAGCGGCATCACCGGCGACGCATGCCGTCGGCCACTCGACCTCCACCCCGAGGACGCCGCCGATACCCGCGTACCGACCGGCAAGCTGATCGACACGGTGGCTGTCTCGGAAACCTTGACAGCCACCGCTGAGGTTCCCCAGAAAGTGGACACGGTGAGTGTGGTCGGAGGTGTCGTCGCGCTGATCTCAACCCCCGATCGAATCTGCTCGGAGGTCGGAGGACACAGGTGATCTCGACCTCGGGTGAGTCGAGTCTCGAGCGCGAGTGTTCTTCTCGTCTGGGCCTTCAATTATGGTGTTCGCATAGCGGGGCGGAATGGATCGAATGAGCGACGGCGAGGCAGTCGTACCGGTATGGACGCTGGCAACGCGGGAAGTTGCAGTGCCGGTACACATGGATAATGCAATGACGCCGGAGCGGCTAGCCGAGTTGCGAACGGTCCTCGCGGCGATGTCCGATTCGCCGATCGCCACACTCGAGGCTCACCCGATGCCGAAGGATCTTGACCGCCGCACGGGACTGCATCTCGACAGCACCAGTCCGTTGGCTTCGCACCTGTCGCAGCTCATCAGCCAGACGTCGAAGTCCGCGCCCGCATCGGCCACCGGGGAGGTTCTCTACCGAATGGTCGTGCCAGCCAAGGTCGCCGCCCAAGTCGGCAGTGGCCTGGTCAAGCCGATGGCTTCGAAGGCCGCTGCCGGCGGCGTACACAGCGCGTTGATCGGTTCGTCGAAGATCGCCGCACAAGCGACGTTCGTGCCGGTTGCGGGAAAGGCTGCTGCCGCGGGCGCGGTTGGTGGCTCCGCCGCGACGGCGGGTGCCGCGGCGGCCGGCGCAGGGGCGTTGACCGTCGCGGCTCCCCTGGTATTGATCGCGGTCGCGGTCGGTGTCAGCGCGCACGCGGACTACAAGCGCCAGATCGCAATCGAGAACATCACCTCGTTGCTCGAACAGTTGCACGACGACGCGCTGCAGCACGAACGCAGTTCGCTCAACGGCTGCCGGGCAGCGATCGAGAAGGCCACCGCAGTCCTCCTCGATCAGGGTCGTGTTGGTCTGGCGCTTGGACTCGACTCAGCCGTCTACGCGATCGAGGTTGCCATCGCCCAGGCCGAAGACCGCGTGAAGAATTGGCGTCGAGCCCTGGACGAGATCGGAGACCAGCCCGTCGAAATAGCAAAACTGCGAAAGACTTTCGAGGGTATCGAGGACGAATCGGGCAAGTTCCGAGCACACCTGGAACTCGCGGAACTTGCGATCGCCCTCAAGAGAGGGTGATAGTGCTCCAAGCGGTCGAACACTCGCAGGCCGAACCGGCCAATCCCTTCGAGACGTTCGTCAGTGAACTGCAATGGGATCAACAGCGGGTCGGCAAGCTCGAGACTGACATCGGTGCGGTGCTGCGTAAGTTGTCGACGCTCGAGCTCGACCGCCCCCGCGGCTTTCGTGACAAGGTCTTCACACCCAGCGAGGTGGATAGACTCTTGCGTACGTCCTACAAGTTGCGCAGGCTCGGCGAGGGCGTGGATATTCGAAATGCTCATTCGGATGTCACCATCGAGATCGCCCGAGACTCAAACGGATCGGTTGTCGTCTTTCCGGCAACCGCAGCAGCCTGAGAACACAGGGGCCTCTGCGCGGATGCCGCAATTGCGCTCCGAGTACCTCGCCAAACGAACGCGGAGAATCTACCCGGCCGGATATGTATGGGCCGACGGCTCGATAGCCCCGTTTGTACTGCAGCCGTAGTTCGCGATCATTGGCTGCTTCGCGGTAGTGGGATACGCGGGCTCGTTCTTGGTGTCGTGGTCGCCAGGTGGACCAGTGCAAGCGCGGACAGTTTGTGTTTGGCCTCCCTGAGTGGCACTGTCGTCACCACCCATCTTGGCCCAAAGGATGGCTGTCGTATCAGTGATATTCGGCCGAGGCCGGGACCGAGTCTATGGTCGCGACGGCGATCGACTCCACGCGATCGGCGCTGGACTGCCGATCATCGCGCCGCCCCGGCAGACCATCTCGGTAGCGCCTGCTGGTCGACAGCGCGGAGTCCACCCACAAAGTCACGATCACACGACACGGCAAACCGTCCGCGCGGTATTGATGTCGGTCGACATCTAGAGTCGCTGCACGAGGCGATCTACTGGCTGTCGAGGCCGGGCACCGCCGAGGCTGTTGCGGCCGCCGACCCCGAGTACGCCACCGGTGACCACCTCGCTCGATGACCTGCGCGCCGATCCTGGCCTTGCGCCTCGGTGACCAACCAGACGCCGGCACCGCACAACCTTCAGATCGCGTCATCGGCACGCCGCGCGCTCTCGCGGCTCCCCGACCGGATCGTGCATTGCGGCCATCGAGTTCCTCGCCGGCCCACTCGCCCACAATCCGCACCGACTGAGCAAGGCCCCTTGCGCGACGACCTCGACGGGCCACGTAGCGCCCGCCGAGGTGACTAACGCATCCTGCTGCGCATTCACGACGACCACCACGCCGTCGTCATCATCGACCTCGGCCACCGCGCACACCTCTACCGCACCTGAGGACGCACACAAATCGACCCGAACGGCCAACGCGCCGAGACCGCGCAGACACTCGACCTCGGCGTCGATCACCCGCAGCGCCACCGCGAAACAGATCGACCACGACACGATCGAGTCGCCATCCAAAGCCCGGGACCAGCGCCACTGCGCGCGTGGCTCCCGACGCCAGCAGCCCGATCTCGAGCATGCCGCGACGAACAAGCCCTGATCCCCGACCGCGCGTCCGGTGAACGAGTGCCCGACGCCGTCGACAGACAGGCACGCGCACGACGAACGAATCCCTGCGACGATCGGACCCGGATGGTCTGTGGACCCGTTGTGGACCCCGACACGGTCGCGAAACCCTCACCACCACCGCGAGACTCGCATCCGCAGTGCGACCCGCCCACATTTGCTCGGCTACAAGATCCAGGCCCGTTGCGACGGCACGCTATTCGTCAGCACCAACCGAGCGCGAATGGAAACCGGTCAAGTGCGCTACAAATGCCTGTGACCTGCGCAAACAGTTCGAGAATTCAGCTCCGTCTCAGAACGCTGGATGTCGGAACCTCCCCTGTCCTACCCTCAGAAACAGGTCCTGAGCAGCGCAAACGCCTTCTGGTCGCGCTGACAGGATTCGAACCTGCGACCACTTGACCCCCAGTACGGAAGAGCCGCACGTCATGCCACGTCACACGCGATATGCCCACCTCCCGCGCCCGCAGAACACGGAGGAACGCGCAGGTCGTGTGGTCGGACGCATGGCGTGTGGTCCCCGCGTGGTCCCCAAGGATCGCCGGGGTCACGCGACTGCGCATGACGACCGGAGGGCAGCCTGGCGAGCGAACCTGCGTCACCTTGTCGCACTGTCGTTCGCCATGAGCACGGGACCATCGTGAGCTGATTTCCGCCAGGTGCATGGGACCACCTGGTTTGCCAGTTATGGGACCACTCGGCGCGTCGCGCCGCACCATGCTCGCGGTCACCGGCTGGATGACCTGCCACCCCGACCGCCTCGACACCGACCACGCCCGCGGACTCGCCGACATCCCGGACCGCAGCGAGGTACTCACGGGCGATCTGGGTGATCGAGTCCGTCGGCGCACAACCCGGTCACTGCGGCGTGCCGTTGCCGGGTGCGCACCACCAGCGGACCCTCGGGCACCGCAGAGACCTTCCGGCACCGCGTCGACGACGTTCTCGGCAGCGTCGACCGGCATCGTCGCGGTGGATGATTCGGGTACCGGGTCCACGTCGGGCGGGTCCACCTTCTCGGTCGGCGACGGTGCGGTCGACTCGTCGGGGTCGGCGCCGGGCGCGGCGCAGGGCGGTGCGTTCGCCGGCCACGGTCTTGGCGACGGCCGCGGTCAGGTTGTGCCACAGGTGCCACCGGTCGGCGACTTGGGCCTGCGGCGCGGCGACGCGGGCGGCTGAGGCGTAGGTACCGGCACGGTCGCGGCACATAACCCGTAGGTCCGGGTGTTCGCGAGACCAGTCGGCGAGGGTGTCGCTGGTACGGTCGGCGAGCACACCCAGCGGACGGTGGGACTCGATGTAGATGATCATGGACCCGCTGACCGCGTCGGGCTCCGGGTCGGGCAGCGCGCACACCATGCGCAGCAGTGTCATTCGGCCCACGCGCAGCCCGAGTCGTGCAACCGATCTCGCCCGTCCGCCGTCACTGGGGATGACGATCACCACCCTGTGTAGCGTTGCCTACGGCTGCCGCGCACACCGACGCGCCGATCAACGATACGGCGATGGTCGGCGCGATGACTGTGCCCACGAACCACGCCCGCCGAACCGATTCGCCGAACCCACAGTGACGTTCCGCCCTCCCTGGTCGTCATCGCAAGCGGGGCTCGACACGGTTGCCGATCCTTCCAGGCGCAGCCTGCTCCACCGTGCGGCCACCTGTAGGAGCAGATCTTCTCTGCCGGTCGCCGCGACGAGTTGGACGCCGATGGGAAGACCCTCGCGGCTCAGTGCGAGCGGCAGGCTGATCGCGGGCTGTCCCGACACGTTGAACGGTGCGGTGAACGGCCCGAACTCGAAGATGCCGCGGAGCCACGAGCGCATGCCGTGCCGGGGGTCGTCGTAGTCGAGTGTGCCCTACGGCACCGGCAGCCACGCGACGGTCGGCGTCACGAGCAGATCGAACCGGGTGAAGAACAGCCCGATGGACCGGGTCACCCGATGTTGGGCATCGAGTACGGCCGCGATGTCGACTGCGGTGAACGCCCGGGTCTCCCGGAGTACCGCTCGCGAGACTGCCTCAAGCAGAGCGGGATCGGGCCTCCGCGGAGCTCGGAGGATCGCCGCGCCGGTAGCGACCGCAGTGAGCGTCGACGCCTCGACGACGTCCTCCCCGTCGAACCGAGGGCGCGTCTCGGTCACGGTATCAGATCCATTCGAGGGTCGCGCCGGCGGCGAGGGCGGCCGCCCCGACCTGCGTGTCGACCGAACTCCCGCCCCACGGCTCGGTCGTCAGAGCCACCCGCAGACGGCCGGGTTCGGCGCGCATCGTGTCGGCGTAGCGACCGGACTGCGTCGGGGCGGCGTACTTTCCCCGACCGGCGGGCCGGCCACGGCATCGAGCAGATGGGCAGTGTCGCGGACCGTTCTGGTGAGGGCGAACTCGTAGATGTGCCCGAACCCGGCCTCGCCGACCAGGGGGCCGCAGGGAATGCGGTCGCGACTCGGCTTCAAGCCGACGAGCCCGCAGCAGGAGCGGGCACGCGGAGCGACTCCCGCGCCGTCGTTGCCGTGCGCCAGCGGAACCGCCCCGGCGGCGACGAGCGCCTCGGCGCCACCACTGGACCCGCCAGTGCCGCGATCGAGCGCCCACGGACTGCGCGTCGGCCCGTGCCGCGCCGGTTCCGTCGCGAAGTTCAGCCCGAATACCGGTGCAGTGGTCTGGCCCGGGCCAGCAGGCCGGCAGACCGGAACCGGGACATCAATTCGTGATCCTAACCGGCAACCGCGCCGCGGATGCTGCGGCAACTGAGCGCGAACGGGACCCCCTTCGCGAACGGGCCGCTGTCCTTGACGAGGAACGCCAACCCCCGCCAGTGGACCGTCGGACCGGTGATCGAGCGCCGGATCGAACATCGGCATGGTCAGTGCGCCGAGGTCGGCATCATCAGCCCGCGCAATCGCTTTGCGCGCTGCGGATTCGACCTCAGTCGGCGTCACCTCACCTGCCTGGATCAGCTCACTCAGACCTACGGCGTCGAACCCGGCGTATTCGTACGGTTCCAGCGGTCCCACTCCTCAGGTCGCGACGACGGATCCAGACGGCCCTGGCGGGCTGCGCGGCGCGACCGAGTTTCCGCCGCCCGAACAGTTGTAGCTCCACGGTGCACGTCCACCCTCAAGCAGCAGGAGTTGTCATCCACCCGGTGCCAACGCAGCTCAAAAGCGTCGATGACCAAGTGCTGCCAAGGCTCTCCCGCCGATAGCGGTATCGAGTGCGATAAGTTGACGCCGAGGTCCAGCGGCAGTTGGGCTACCGGTTGGAGGTCATCGAGAGGTGCCTCGAGCATCGCCGTGTTGAACTGGTTGTCCCGCAACGCAGAACCCACCCGAGAGCGCAATACCGTGGTCCTGGTTGCTGCACCTCCGCCTCGCCGCGGTCGTCCTCGTGCTGGGCAGTTCTTCGGCAGTCTCGCCACCCGTGCTCGTCGTCGCGCCAATCGACGTACCGACACCGACCAAACCCGCTTTCCGAACGCTCAGATGATCACGAGGTCGAGGCTCGCGTCGAGAGCGCGCAGGTCGTCGGGGTCACTGGTGACGACCCGCGTCTGTGCACGCCGGGCACACACGACGACGTGGGCGTCGGCAATGTCGCTGGTGCCAGAGCCGGCCAGCAGGTGCCCGACCTGAATGGCGTCCTTCTTGCCGAGCGGGACGACCGCGGTGCGGGGCTGGCGCAGCAGCCGGGAAAGCCGTGCTTGCCTGGCGGGATCACGGATCGCCTGAGCGAGCGCCGTGCCGGGGATGACGACGAGGTCGCCGGTCTCGTTCGCTCGCGCGAGCAGCAGCACCACCCGCCTGTCGTTGCGGTCCAATTGGATCAACGGCCCCGCGTCGAGCGTGACTGCGCCCGTCACGCTGCACCCTTCGAGTCGGCGCGGCCCAACACGTCGTCGGCCCATGCGCGTTCCTCGGCCGTCATCGGGCCTCCGGTTTCCTCCAGCGCCGCGGCGAGGACCGCACCCCATCCACTCACCTCATCGAGCGAGGTCTGCACGGCGTGCTGGACGAACCCCGACACGCTGTCAGCCTTGCCCTCAGCGACCAGCTCATGTATCGCTTCGACCGCCCGAGCCGGGAGCGTGATGGTCACTTTCCGCGTGTTCGCCATACCGATCACCATACCCCGCCCGGCCGGCGTGCCGGCAGTCACCACACCGCCGAGCGGGTGACGCTACGCACGACCCCCTACGCCTCCGGTACAGCTGTGGACCCCGTGGACCCAGGCATGGCCGCGAAACCTAGTCCGCCTCAGCGATATTCAGATCTGCAGGACAAGCGCGCAACCATCGCATTCAACCCGATTGCCCCGGAGCGCGGTTCGCACATCACCGTCCGAGCATCAACGGAAACCGGTCAAGTGCGCTACAAACGCCTGCGACCAGCGCAAACAGGTCCAGAATCCGCGTCCGGATCAGAACGCTGGATTCAGGACCCTCCCCTGCCTTACACTCGGAAACAGGCCCTGACCAGCGTAAACGACTCGTTGTCGGGCTGACAGGATTCGAACCTGCGACCACTTGACCCCCAGAAATACTGCTCCGGGGTTTGCGCACGTCACGCACGATCTCTACGGCATCACCCGACCCGTCGACCTGCAGGAAGTGCACACACGCGCAGGACGTGTGGTCCACAACGGGTCCACAGAATCTCGCTGCCGACAACCGGCCCGCCGCGGTTGTCGCGTGTCGCAGCGACATGGGCTGCAGATCGCCGCCGCGCCGGGTCCACCGATCCGGCAACGACCCGGGATCGGCGGTTCGCCTCCGTGCGACGCATCGCGCGCGGCTGCGTCCATCCGCCCGACGCACCCGCGGGCCATCGTCGTCGCCATCCGGCCAGCCAACCATCTCCGCGGCCCGATTCCCACCGGGCATGAGACGATTCATGCGCAAACGACATCGCCGCGCTGCACGCGATCAACAACGCCGTTGTGGTGGTGGGTGATTCAACCTGCGACCACTTGACTCCCAGGCGTCCAAACGACCCGCTCAATCTCGCTTTCGGCGTGCCGTGGTCCTGCGCACTCAGCTCCATGAGTTCCAGCGTTACTCTCCCAGCGGTCTGACGCCGATGAAGTCGGCGAGTTCCCGCGGGTCGCGGTGACGGTCGTACTCGCGCAGCAATGCGAATGTAGCGAGGTTTGTCGAGGTCCCAGTCATACAGGTCAGGCACGTCGACCTCTTGCGCCGCTGCGAACACGAGGTCCGCCAGCAGACGCGTCGTCCGGCCATTGCCGTCGACGAACGGGTGGACCCTGACCGTCTCCGCGGGTACCACCACCCCGAGTTCACGCGGTGTCCAGTCGTCGGTGTGCCGCCAGCGGTAACGGATCGTGTCCAGACAACCGCGAAGTTGCACTGCGACCTGTTCGGGGGCGACGCCGATGTTGAGTTCACGCCTGCGGAATCGACCTGCCCACGTCCAGATGTCGCCATAGAGCCGGTGGTGCAGATCACGCACGAAGTGGTCGGTCAGCAAATCGTCGAGCACGACATCACCGCGCAGCACGGCGATCAACAACGCCGCTGTGGTGTCCTCGTGGATGGCCTGTTCGAGGTCGTATACCTCTGCTTTGGTGACCGGGTCGTGCAGCAGCGCCCGAACGGACGCGAGCAGTGCATCCAACTCGTCGGTGGAGATGGGCGTTTCGCCGTAACCCGGCCCGAAGGACAATCAGTCCCGCCGACGCAGGTTCTGGAGGAACTGCTCGATGCGCTCCGAACGCACGAATCCGGCCGGAACGGTCCGGAGTTCGAGCTGAGCCGACGCCTTGGTCGAGCGAACAGCAGTGCGTCTCACAGCTGCGACATCGACGACACGCCGCGGCACCCCACACCTCCTGACCAATCACCCGGCACGACCTGGTCGGGCTGACAGGATTCGAACCTCCACAGCTCGAACCCGGGCTCCCGGGTTCGTGGCTGCCCGCCGGTGCCCACTATACGCAGCTCGGAGCCGCTGTCGCGACAGTGGCGAACAGTCACGACCCCGGGAAATCTCACCGGTCGGAGTGCGCGTTGCGGCACGCCGCGCACCGCCCAGCACCACTCGTCGAGGAGCAGCAACCACGACCGATCATCCCAGCGACCCGCACCTCGTCGGCCTCGCCTGCATCCGCTGTGGCGCCGACCCCGACCACCACCAGCGCGATGCCCGCCAGCCATGGCGACCACGGCCAGGAGTTCGCCCGCGCCGAGCGCCACGTCGAGCGGGGGCGAGCCCAGGCACCGAGGGCGCGAGCCCGGCGCGCCCGATCGCCTACCCCACCGCACCCGAGCAGACTCGACCACCGTGACCGCGACATCCACGACCACGAAACGCATGTCGGGTGCATCACGCACTCCACTCCGCGCACGTCCTCCTCGCCACGCGGCGCGAGTTCTCCGCGACCCTCCCGCCCGAGCAGTCGGCGCGCTTCGAGCGGTGGCAGGCACAACTCGACCGCGAGACCGACGCCGAGCAAGCTCCCACGCGACGACGCTCGACATGACGCGCGAGCAGGTCGCCGAACACAGTTTCCAGGAACCGGTTCGCCGCCGTCCTCGCACCAGAGCGTGTATTCGAATGCGCCGACTGCTTCGACGCCGACGCCGCGGAGCGGCGACCGTGCGGTTGACTCGGCAGCCCCGCGGCGAACTGATACGCATGCTGGCGTCACGCGGCCACGATTTTCGACGTCATCGATCCGTCGGAACGGTTACCGGCGGTGCGCCATGCCGGGGTGGAGAGCCCCGGCCAAGGGGATCACCGGAATGGGGTCGGCCCCCGGTCACTCCAGAAGCGCAGGAGCCTCGAACTGTGGAACTCCTGGCAGCAACGGCCACGCTCCACATCGACAGACCGCGCGACGCGGCTGCTGAACAGGCTGCTGTCCAACGCAGGATCGAGGCGGCGTTCGACACCGAGGTTGAAGTGCGGCGAGCAAGTCCAAAGGACGAGATTCGGACCTCCCCTTATGCCGGCAGCCACCGCACAGCCGAGTGGGTGACGATTGCGCACGACCCCGCCCCGCGCAGCCGGTGCTGTCGGCGGCCACGGCGAACTCCGTGTCCTTTGGCACGTTGCAATCTGTGGACCGTTGCGGAGCCAGCCAAGGCCGCGAAACACTGTCCACCACGGCGATATTCACATCCGCCGAACGACCGGGCAACCATTGCATTCAACCCAATTGTAACCGCCCGGTCACGACGACTAGGACCAGCCGACACAGTCGATCCACTCCCCTGCTCGCCGGTCACCGAAGAGCGCTCGACGAACACTATCCGCGCCGCGCACGACCGTGACAGACCAGCAAGCGCGCGGATCATCCGCCCGTAGGAACACGCCCATTCGCAATGTCATCGCCACGCCACCAGCCACCATCACCACCCCCGGATCCCAGCGCCCTGAGACGATCAGGGACGGGACTGTCCCACCGGTCACGATGATCTGCCGGTTGGCGAACGCCGCACTGGACCTGCCACGCCGCGGTGTCGACGCCCGCGTTCGCCTTGGAGATCCTGACCGCCGCATCTGCGGAGCTGGGCATGTCACCGACCGACCTCGACCACGCTCTCTGGCAGAGACAGCGCGTCCGCCGACAAGTCGACCGGTCCGGAGAGCGTCGGGAACGTCGTCCTCGGGGCTGCGACCTGTCGTACCCGTTGCCTACCGTGACTCCATGAGCATCCCGATCACGGGCGGACTATCTGCCGAGCAGGCCGAGGCATTCTTCAATCTCGCGCATAATGGCGTCCTCACCCGCATCGATGAGCACGGCCAGCGCTGCGGTGAGCTGTACCAGTGGGCCCACACCCACACACCGCCGAGGACGGGAGTGCGCTCGCCGCCGATGACGCAGTCTTTCGCCGCGACGTACCCACTGCCCTGGCCGGACCGCAGGCCGTGACCGAGCACGGCCTGTTTCCCGCTATGAGCGCGGTCGAGAGCCTGCACGCCG
>DATDBL010000323.1:0-14266 GCA_036524855.1 Aldersonia sp.
CCGGATACCGGTCGGCGCTGATGTGGCTGTGGTTCCGCAACACCGCCAAGGCGGACACGCCTGCCCCGGCGACATGACGTCGCAGCGCGGCGCCCAGCCGCGAGATCGGTTCGACGGCCCGCTCTCTCGGTGAATCCGACCACGCAGACCTGGCGGCGATAAGAACGGTCACGGGACAACGCCCCGGCACCGCACCGACCGCAACCAGGTCCGCCTCGACATTCGCACGAGGACGCAGCATGCGCGCCGATGACGGTCACGGCAGCACGCTGTTCGCTGACTGCATCGAGCGCGTCGAGAAGCGCGCTACGCGCTTCGACGATCGGGTTGTTCATCGCGCCACTCCCGTTCGCGGCGTTGCATCCAGGCGATGAATTCCTCGCCTTCGGGAGGATTGCGGCCGGGACCGCCCAGCAGATCCGCGGCAACTTGTTTCGGGCGCCCGCGATCAGGTAGCCGTCGGCGGTCATCATGGTTCGATCTAAAGGCGATGTCGTATTCCGGCCCCACGAGCAGGACGGTGGATGCTCAGCTGGGTCGGAGGTTCCTCGCGCGTGGCGTCGGCGGCGCAGTCGACGGATCGTCGCGCCCGCGCTGGGGCATATCGCGCCCAATGAGCTGCTGCGATCGAGCCGGGTGACGGTGTAACGCACCTGCCTGGCGGACAGACCCCGGGAGCCGATGCCGCCTGTGGATCCGTGCCGAAACTGGCTGCGGCGGCGAAGTTTCGAGTCCCCGCGGGAGTTGTCGTTCCACTACGCGGGCGGAGCGTCGTGAGCACGCGATCGGCCGTCCGAGGGCGGGAACCGTCGGCTGCGCTTATGGTCGGCCGACTTGCCTTGCAGCAGGGCGACGAGTTCTTCCCGACTGTTCACGCCGGTCCGCTGGGAGGCTTTCAGCAAATGCCCTTCGACGGTTCGGACGGACATCACCAGCCGCTCGGCGATCTCGCGGTTCGCCAAGCCGGACGCGGCGAGGGCGATGATCTCCCGCTGGCGCCGGGTCCACGGGATCGGTGTGGCGTTCGCGCGTAACGCGGGTGTGTCGCCGCCGGTCTCGTCGGCCAGCCGCCGGGAAATCGCGGTGGCGGTCAAGGCGGCGCCACGGAACCCGGTTTCACGGAACACGACGGCGGCCTGCGCGGCCGCATCGGCGGCGGCGATCCGATCACCGAACGCCTCGTACAATCCGGACGACGCTCGAAGTCGCGCGCCGTCGCGGTCACGCAACGCGACCGCGTGTGCCGCGGCTGCTACCGCCCTCGGGCCTTGCACGATCGAAGCGAGTTCTGTGAGACGACCCGCCACGGTCGGGTCACCGAACTGTGCCGCCGTCTGCAGACACAACACTTCCCAGGCCGGACAGCCATCCCTCTGGGCGCACGTGGCCGAATCGCGCACGAGGGTGATCGCCTCGCTCAACACCCCGCCCGCCGCGCGTACCCACGCCTGCGCCAACAGCTGTGCATGCACGAGAAAACGATCGGAGCCGCGATACGGGTCTCGTTCGGCGAGCAACGTGCCGGCGGTCGCATGGTCGCCGGACATCGCAACGACGATCACGAACCACAGCTGACCGAACTTGCTCGGCCCGATCGATTCGAGCGCCGCCCCCGTCGCCATCACTTCCCTGAACCATTTGGACGCCGACCCGAGATCTCCCCGCGCTATCGCGGTCAATCCCTCGCACAGTGCTCGATACGTGAGTGCGTAGGGGAAGTCCGTGGGTTCCTGAGCCAGACGATCGGCCACCTGTTGTGCCTCGGCGATCCGGCCGCCGAGGTGAAGCGCGTCGATGTGGAACAGCCCCAGCGGGTACCGCAAGGTCGGCGAATCGAGCGACGTTCGTGCGAGCTCATAGCCCCGCTCGGCTGGTGCGGGGATGGCGTCGAGGTGGCCCAGGTCCCCGAGGGCGCAGACCAGACCGACCACCGCGAGAAGCTCGAAGGTGTCGTTGAGCCAGCCGGGTTCGCTCAATGCGGCCGTCGCCGCCTCGACCGCATCCCGGGGTCGGCTGCGGAGGGCGTCGAGGATCGCCGCGACGCAGTGGTAGGGCCGCCGCAGGCCGCACCCGGCGGCCGCGTCACGGATCCCGACCAGTTGGTTGTTGGCCTCGTCGGCGTCGTTGCGGGCCAGGATCGCCGCCCGGCCGATCGTCAGAAACACCCGGTCGTTCTCGGACGCTGCGGCGGCGATCAGGGCCGAAATGACATTCAGCGCGTCGCCGATGCGGTCGCAGTTGGCCAGGGCGCCCATGTGCATCACCTCGGCCGCGCGACCACCGCCGGTTTCCACCGCTCGACGGGCGAGACGCTCTGCGCTGGTCGGATCCATCAATCTCAGCGCGGCCACCGACGCATCCATCAACATTCTGGGATCGGGCGGCAAATCGGAGTCGAGGACGAGCACCGCTCGGCGCACAGTCTGGATGAGATCCGGGGTGTCGACCTTCCCGAGTTCGGTCGCGACCAGCCCGCGCAGATGCCGCAGACGCATCGTCCCGGCCCGGGCGCGACGAGCCTCACCGAACATCGGGTGCGCCAACCGAGCAACCGGCGGCACGGTTTCGGTGTCGATTGTGATCAATCCGGCGGCTTCCACGTCGTCGACGGCCGCCGGATCGGTGATGTCGGCAAGGATGCTCAACTCCACCGGGTCGGCCACTGCGACGACATCCAGAACGTTTTTCATCGGCGTCGGCTGGCGGCCGATCGTCGTCTCCACCAGTTCGGCGAGAGTCGGTGAAATCTCGAGATCACACTCCCATAGCCACAGTCCCGACCGGTGGAAAATTCGGCCGGACGCGAGGTCATCGGCGAGCAGCTGGCGCAGGTAGAGGGGATTGCCCCGCGTGTAGGTCCAGATTCTGTCCGCGCTCGACGACTCGACTGGTCCCCCGAGAACGCTCTCCAACAGCGCTGCCGTCTCCTCCCGCGACAGCGGCTGCAGATCCAACCGCGGCAGCAGTTCCTCCTTCCACAGCGCGGTGATCGCATCGGGAGCCCGCTCCCCGGTCCGCAGCGTCGCGACGACGGTCGCGAGGCGCCGACGAACCAATTGGTGCACCACCAGGGCGGACTGATCGTCGAGCAGGTGCGCATCGTCGATGCCGACCACCACCGGTGCCGGCGAGTCGGTGCGAGTCACCGCGCCGATGACTTCCTGCACCCGCCGCAACCGGTCCGCCCCGAACGCGTCGACCGTCTCGGCGAACGCCGCCAACGGCACCGAGCGAGCGGAGTTCGTCGCCACGTACCAGCGACAGCGCCGGCCCCGACGCCGTGCCGCACCGAACGCTTCGCGCGCCAGACGTGTCTTCCCCACGCCGGCGGCGCCCGCGATCACCACCCCCGCGGCACCATCTGATCCGACCGATCCGGCGATCAATTCGAGTTCCTCAGCGCGGCCGGTGAGCGGCCAGACGCTCGCCATAGTCGCAGTGGATTCCGCGTATCCCGCCGCCGACGGGCGTGCCGGGTCCACTCGCGGCATCATCGGCACGCTCGAGCAGGTTGCCCGCTGCCTCCGACTCGACACGTGGATGTCCGCGATTTCCGCGTCGGAGACCGCCGCGGCCCCCGATTGCAGCGCGTCCGAATACGGAAACGGTAACCGGTCCAACGCCACCCGCCGAGGATCATCGGTGTTCATACCGGCTATCGGGTCTCGCTCGCTGGTTCGCGAGAGCGAGTGGACCACTACCCGGCGTCCGTGTCGCCCGGGCGCGGACTCGCCGTCGTTTTGCGACCTGCCCTTTGATCTGCGCGGCGTTCATCTGGAAGGTGCGGCGCCGGACGGGTGGAGGACGGCGGAGACGAGTTCGAGGAAGTAGAGGCGCGGACGCCCTCGATGCGATCGAGTGCGTCACGCCGCAACGGATGAGCGAGCAGCGACCGAACTAGCATTCGCTCGCTCTTTCGATATCCGAACCGGAACGCTGGTCCTGGATGGGTGTGCTGGACGCGCCATGGCTCGTGCCGAGCAAAGAGATTCACTCGGCACGAGCGTTGGTACCGAATGATGCAGCGTCAGCGGGAAAGCCGCTTCGACAGGAATCGCACCGCGGCGTCGTGTAGTTCACGGCTGCGCGGCACCGCAGCGGACATCCAGTAGACGCCGTGAATCAGGCCGTCGAACCGGATCGACTCCGTTTCGACGCCGGCGTCGGCGAGCCGGGTTGCGTAGGCCTCGGCCTCGTCGCGCGACACCTCGTACTCGGTCGTCAGCACCAATGCGGGCGGCAGCCCGGCGAGTGACGCCGCCTTCGCGGGTGCGGCGAGCGGCCTCGTCGCGTCG
The DNA here is from genome assembly GCA_036524855.1 of Aldersonia sp. Taxonomy (GTDB): domain Bacteria; phylum Actinomycetota; class Actinomycetes; order Mycobacteriales; family Mycobacteriaceae; genus Aldersonia. Next base: position 4,296 of record DATDBL010000323.1, read on the forward strand.
GCGGGTGAGGACAGGTATTGCTCCCAGAACCAGTCGAGTCCGCTGGCCGTGATGACGTAGCCCTCGCCGCATTCGGTACGGGATGGCAGCTGCGCGGTCGGATCGATCACCGGATACACGAGTACCTGCGCGGCAAGCGGGGGCCCGCCGTCGTCTCTGGCTCGCTGGGCCGCGACCGCCGCGAGGTTGCCGCCGGCGCTGTCTCCCATCACCGCAAGGCGTTCGGGGTCGCCGCCGAAGGTGTGGGCGTGGTCGGCGACCCACCGCAGCGCCGCGTAGGTGTCGTCGGTTGCGGCGGGGAATTTGTGCTCGGGCGCAAGCCGGTAGCTCACGGCGACGACGATGGCGCCGACGTCGTTGGCGAGCGCCCGGAGCGGTTCGTCGACGACGGTGAGCCCGCCGGCGACGAACCCCCCGCCGTGGAAGTAGACGACGACGGGCAGGGGCTGCTGGGTGTCCGGGACGTAGATCCGCAGTGGTTGCGCGCCGGCCGGTCCGGTGTAGCTCGTATCGATCACCCGGGCTACTTCGCGCGGCGGTGCCTGCAGCTCGGTGAACGTGGCGACGACCTCACGGGTCGCCGGGACGCCGAGCTGCTCGAAGGATTGCATTCCCTGTGCGGTGAGCCCGTCGAGCAACGTCCGGACATGCGGGTCGATGGTCATGTCGCAGTTCTCTTTTCGGCGCGTGCTGTTCAGGCGGCGGATGCCGTGGCGGTCCGGTGGAGGTCGAAGCCCTGGTAACCGTTGGCGACCACGTCCTCGCAGATGGCCCGGTATGCGGGGGCGCCGCCGAGGTACAGCATGCAGATGCGGGGTTTGCCGGGGATGTTGGCGCCCATGTACCACGAATCGGTATCGGGCAGCAGTGTCTGCGACGAGATGTCGAGTGCCTCGGCGACCCAGCCGTCCTCGGCGGCGCGGGTCGCCTCGATGACGTCGTGGCCGTGTGCGGTCATATGGGTGATCGCGTCCGCGACGAAGTCGACGTGGTCTTCGATCGCGAGCGGCATGTTGTAGAGCACGGATGGGCTCTGCGGGCCGGTGATGATGAACAGGTTCGGGAAGTCGTTGACGGTGAGCCCGAGGTAGGTCCGCGGACCGTCGGCCCACTTGTCGGACAGCTTCTGCCCGCCGCGACCGACGATGCCGAGCTTCATCAGGGGCCCGGTCATGGCGTCGAAACCGGTGGCGAGCACGATCACGTCGAGTTCGTACTCGCCGGCCGTGGTGCGGATGCCGGTCTTGGTGATCGCTTCGATCGGGGCGTTCTTGATGTCGACGAGGCGAACGTTGTCCTGGTTGAACGCCTCGTAGTAGTTGGTTTCGAGCGGGGGGCGTTTGGTGCCGTAGGGGTAGTTCTTCGGGGCGAGCAGGTCCGCGACGGCGGGATCGCTCACGCGCTCCTGGATGCGCTCGCGGATGTATTCGGCGATCGTGTCGTTGGCGGCCTTGTCGAACAGGATGTCCTGGTAGCTGTCGATGAACAGCTGAAACCCGCCCGCATTCCAGCGCTCGTCGAAGGTGCGGCGCCGCTCCTCGGCCGAGACGGCGAGGGCCGAGGGCTGCACCCGGGTGTAGGGCACGCCGAGGAAGTGGTTGCGCGAGGCGTCCCGGACGGCGGCGTAGTCGGCCTTCACGGCGGTGACCTCGTCCCGGTCGGCGGGGCGGTTCACGATCGGGGTGGCGTAGTTCGGCGTGCGCTGAAAGACGGTGAGGTGTCCCGCGGTTTTGGCGATCTCGGAGACGGCCTGAATGCCGCTCGAGCCGGTGCCGATCACGCCGACCCGCTTCCCGGTGAGGTCGACGTCCTCGTCGAGCCAGTTGCCGGTCAGGTAGACCTGTCCCTTGAACGATCCGACACCGGCGATTTCGGGTTCCTTCGGCACGGACAGGTTGCCGGCGCCGGAGATGACGAACCTGGCGGTGAACGACTCGCCAGTCTCGGTGCCGACCTGCCACAGGCTCGTCGCGTCGTCCCAGACCATCGAGGTGACCCGGGTGTCGAACCGAATGTCGCGGCGCAGGTCGAACCGGTCGGCGACGTGATTGAGATAGCGCAGGATCTCGGGCTGGGCGGCGAACCGTTCGCTCCATTCCCATTCCTGCTGCAATTCCTCGGAGAACGAGTATGAGTAGTGCACACTCTCGATGTCGCAGCGCGCGCCCGGGTAGCGGTTCCAGTACCAGGTGCCGCCCACGTCGGACGCGGCGTCGAAGACCAGCGCCGACAGTCCCAGCTGATCGCGCAGCTTGTGCAACGCGTAGAGGCCGGCGAACCCGGCGCCGATGACGATCGCATCGAAGTCTGCTGTGGTGGTGCGGTCCGTGGTCGAGGTCATGGAGGTCCTAATCGTTTGGTGGTGAAGCCATCGCTGAACGACTTCCAGACTCGCCCGTATGGGCCGCGCAAACATGGGGCAGATCACCCCATCGGGTACCCGTGTTGCTCGTCGCACCCGCGGTGCGGGTGTGCGGACCGGTTACCCGCCGGATCCCGGTGCGGCGTTGCCGGCCACCCAGGTGGCCACCTGGGTTCGGGAGGTGAAATCCAGCTTCGCGAGGATCCGTTCGACGTGTCCGTCGACGGTGCGCGGTGAGATGAACAGGGCTTCCGCGATCGCCCGGTTGCTCATTCCCTGTGCGATCAAACCGCCGATCTCGATTTCGCGCTTGGTGAGCGGGGACTTCTGCGTGCCGGCCCCGACCGTGCCCGGCCGGGGGGAGGTCCGCAGTGCGAGGTCGATCGCCGCGTCCTTGTCGATGCCCATATAGCGCGCCCGCACCTCGTTGACCCGCTTGCGTCCCAGGGCACGTTCCACCGCGGCCTGGGCGTGCAGCGAGTCCTGGTTCGTGTCGGGTCCGAAGGCGTCGACCGAGGTCCCGAGACCGATCCACACGGCTGCGGCGGCCGCGGCGAGTTCGGCCGCGCGCTCGAAATTCTTCGCGCCGGCCTCGACCCAGGCGAGCAGTTCGATGGTCAGGGCGGTGCAGATGCTGTCCTTGAAATCGCGCTGCAGGATCAACGCCTCGCGCGCGTCGGACGTCGCGCCCGCGCTGTCGTCGAGGTGCCAGCGCGTGACCCCCCGTATCCAGAACGAGTACGCGTGTGCCCACCGTTCGCCGTGTGCGCTGCTCAGCGTCAACGCCTCGGTGCACGTGCGCAGCGCGTCGCGGTGCCGACCGGCGTAGGTCTGTGCCATCGCGAGCTGGAACTGGGCGGTCAGCTGCGAGGCCCGGTCACCGAGCTGGACGAACCGTCCGATCGACTGCTCGAACCCGCGGATCGCCGAGGAGGTGTCCCCGGAGAACAGGTGACGGATCGCGGTCCACTGCGCGGTGTGCGCCTCGAGTCGGCGGTCGCCGGCGACGCGGGCGCGTTCGCTCGATTCGGCCAACCAGACTCCGGCGGCGTCTCGGTCACCCTGGATGAGGGCGACCCAGGCGGCGACCCACAATGCGTCGCCGCGTTCGGCGCTCGACGGGTCCAGCGCACCGAGCAGTTGCTCGAGCCAGCGCCGGCCGTCGCTGAGGAACCCGCCCGCAATCCAGTGATACCGCAAGCGGGACGCCAGTTCGGCACCACGATCGAGCTCTCCCGTGGCGAGCGACCACTCGAGGGCGGCGATCAGATTCGGGTGATCGCGGCGCATCGCGGCCAGGGCAGCGGCCTGGCCCGGACCACACCACCGCTCCACCATCGATTGCGCGCGCTCGAGGTAGTGGTCCCGGTGCCGGCGTCGCACGACGTCGAGTTCCCCGGACGCGGCGGCCAACCGTTCGGCGCCGTACTCCCGAACGGTCATCAGTTGGCGATACCGGATCGCCTCGCCGTCGCGATCGACGGCGAGGATCGACTTGGCGACGAGCCGGTCCAGCAGGTCGACGATGTCGACGGGGGCGAGATCTCCGAACCCGCAGACGTGTTCGGCTGCCTCCAGGTCGAATCCGCCGGTGAAGGTGGAAAGCCGCGCCCACAGCAGCCTTTCCGGCGGTCCACACAGGTCGTAGCTCCAGTCGATGAGCGCGCGCAGGGTCTGCTGTCGGGGCAGCGCCACTCGGGTACCGCTGGTGAGGAGTTGGAAGCGCTGATCGAGTCGAGCGACGATCTGGGTGATCGACAACGCGCGCAGCCGGGTCGCCGCGAGTTCGATAGCGAGCGGGATCCCGTCGAGTCGGTTGCACAGCTGTGCCACCGCCTCCGAGTTATCCTGTGTCACCGCGAATTCGGGTGCGATATCGCGCGCGCGATCGATCAGCAGCCGGACCGCCTCGTATCGGTCGAGGCCGTCGGCGTGGTGTGGACCCGATATTGGTGGGGTGGCCAGAGGTGGCACCACGAACACGTGCTCGCCCGGGATGCCGAGCGGTTCCCGGCTCGTCGCGAGAACCCGCAGCCCAGCGGACTCGGCGAGCAACTCGTCGACCAGTGGGGCGACCGCGGCCAGCACGTGTTCGCAGTTGTCGAAGACGACGAGCGTGCGGCGACGCTCGAGGTGGTCGACCAGCTTGCGGACCGCTGCTCGATTGGACTGGTCGGGGATCGCCAGCGCCGACACGACGGTCGGCGCCACGCCCGACTCGTCGGTGACGCTGGCGAGCTCCACGATCCAGGCGCCGTCGCGGAACGCCTTGCGGGAACGCTCCGCGATTTCGTAGGCGAGGCGGGTCTTGCCGACGCCGCCCGGACCGGTGAGCGTGACCAGCCGTGACTCGGCCAGTGCGGACTTCGCGTCCGCGAGTTCGCGGCGGCGGCCGACGAATCGGGTGATCACCGCGTGGGGGTGCGGTCTGCGCTCGGCGGCAGCGGGCGCAACGGCCACCTCGGGCTCGGGCGTGGTCGCGGCTCCGGGAAAGACCATCGCGTCGACCGGGGTGCCGTGCTGTCGCTGTATCCGGCGAAGCTCGTCGCCGAACCGGGCTGCGGTCGGGAAGCGATCCGCGCGTCGGCGAGCCATCGCGCGTTCGATCGCCGCACAGACGTCGGGCGGAAATCCGCCTTCGCGCAGGTCCGGCAGCGGCTCGGAGGTGATGCGGACGAACTGCGCGACGAGTTGCTCTCCGGTGCGACGTTCGAACGCGGCATGACCGGTCATGGCCGAGAACAACGTGGCGCCGAGGCCGTACACGTCGGAGGCCACGGTCGGCGGCTCGCCCTCGAGCACCTCGGGGGCGGTGAACGCCGGTGAGGCGGTGATCGTGCGGCTCTCGGTGGCGAAGCCACCCGCGACCCTCGCGATTCCGAAGTCGCCGAGCAGGGGGTCGCCGTAGTCGTCGAGCAGGATGTTCGCCGGTTTGACGTCGCGGTGCAGAATGCCGGCCCGGTGCGCGGTCTCGATCGCGCCGGCCAGTCGCACACCGTGGTGCAAGACCTCCGCCACCGGCAGCGGTCCACCCTCCCGAATCCGGGCGTCCAGTGAACCGTTGGCGCAGAACTGCATCGCCAGGTACGGGCGCCCGGTGGACGTCACTCCGACCTGGTGCACGGTGACGATGTTCGGGTGTCCCGACAACCTGCCCATCGCGCGCTGCTCGCGCAGGAATCGCGCGACGTGGTCGCGATCGAAAGCGGACGCCAGAATCTTGATCGCCACGGTCCGGTCGAGGTCGGGCTGGCGGCAACGGTAGACGATTCCGAAGCCGCCACGGCCGATCTCCTCGGCGCCGTCGAAGCCCTCGTTCTCCAATTCGGCGACGTCGCCGATCGACGGACCCTGTTGCGTCGTCTCCTGATCGCGGGCAGCCATCGTTTCAACCTCGTCGCTCGCACTCGATCCCCGAGACGGCGAGCATACGCCCGAGTCGCCGTTCCGCGATCGACCCTTCCCGCGCCAGTCACCTGCGACAGCGACGGGTGCCGCTTTCCCGACGGGGCGATCGTGCCGGACTATCTGCGGTGCGGACTGTTGTGTCGGAGCGGCCACCTCCGGGTGACATCCAGAGCGGTTTCCTCGACTGCTTCAACTCCGGATGCCGGCTGCGAAGAGTGCCAGCAGCGCCTACCGCGGTGATCGGTTCGCGGCGCCCAACTCGCGACTGCGCTGCAATGGCCGCGGACGTTCTCCGTCGGCACCACCGACGGTCTGTCCTTGTCCTGGCGTGCGGAACCGGGTCCAAACGGACGGCGATCCATCCGCCGGATATCCGCCGCACGAGCCGGACCAGTGGCGGCCGAGCCGTCCAACTGGGCGGGTCGCGTCCGCGCTGACCAGGGCGAACGGGTTCTTCTCGATGGTTGTGCCATCTGAAAGCGGAAGGTCGCCGGTTCGATCCCGGCCCTGGCCACAACGCGTTTGTGCAGGTCAAGCCACACTTCTGTGATCTTGGTCGACTGGATTGAGGGTCGAAATCCGCGAAATATCCGCCGTTCTTGGCGATCTGACGGCGGATGAGTGCGGATACTGTCGCGGTGACCTGCGGTGATGTACCTGATTTGAGCGGGCGGTCAACCGCGTTTCAGCGGTCATACGTTGGCGGTACCGCGTCGGCGGCAGCAGTCGCTCGATCTGCTGTGATGCTCAGCCCGGCGGGGGATGTCGTGGCGGTCGGGCATGGGGGTGCTGATCTGTTCGGCGCAGCGGGCTACAGGGGAAGCTCAATGTCGCCACGCGAAAGACCATCGGTCTGCTCGCGCGCCCCACGGTCGCGGGCTACCCAGTTCCCGAGCGTCCCTCGTTGATCCCCAGACCTCGACCGGTCTTGCCGACCATCAGGTTGTTGCTGTCGGCCGTGCGGGTCTCCAGTGTCACGTCGCAGGGGGTGGATCGGTGGGCGGCGAGGGAGCGCCGGCACCGGCGATGTCAGCGGACGATCTTGAACTGGAACATCGGGGTGCCCAGCGCCGTGAACAGGCGCGTCCACACCGGTAGCAGCATCTCGGTGGCCCGCGCGTTGCTGAGATCGCCGAGGTCGATGATGTCGGTGTGGCCGAACGATTCGAGCAGCCCAGCGACCGCCTTCTTGGCGCCGGCGTCGTTGCCGCAGACGAATACCGAGTGGTCACCGGCGGCGAGCTGACGGGGGTCGACCATCAGGGAGGCGTTCATCGTGTTCAGCGCCTTGACCACTTTCACGTCGGGGAAGGTGGCCTGGATCTGCTCGCCGAGGGAGTCGGTGTCCTTGACGAACAGGCTGGGCGGGAATCCGTGCGAGAAATCGAGCGGGTTGGCGATGTCCACGAGCGTCTTGCCGGCCAGATTGTCAGCCCCGGCGGCTTGGAGCGCGTCGATCGACACCCGGCCGGTGGTGGCGTTGACGATCAGCTCCGCGGCCTCGGCCGCCTCGGCGAAGGTCGCCAGCCGCACGTCGGGGTGCGCGGGTGCCCAGGCGCTGAACGGCGGGTTGCCCATGCCGTCGGGTTCGGTGCGGGCCCGGGTGGCCGCGACGTCGCGGGTGCCGACGGTCACGTCGTGGCCCAGCTGCGCCAACCGGCCGGCGAGGGCCTGGCCGACGGTTCCGGTGCCGAGTACTGCGATCCGCATCGTGGTCCTCCCTCGAGGTGTGGGGGGTGTGCCGGTGCACACCAACTTAGCAGACGGATCTGTCTACTGCCAGTGTTCGTCAATTCCGCGGTATGCCGCCATCATCGGGGGCCGAGACGGCGTCATGAGTCAGAGCTTGAGACAGACTTGTCTGCTTCTGTAGCATGTGAGGTTCGCGGCGATTCGGGAGGTGCACGATCGATGACCCGGCCAGCCACCGGGACGCAGTCTGCGCGCGAGCGGATTCTCGATACCGCCGTCCGGCTCTTCTACGCCCATGGTCCGCGTGGCGTCGGCGTGGACACCGTGATCGCCGAATCGGGTGTGGCAAAGGCAACCCTGTACAAGCACTTCCCCCGCAAGGAGGATCTCGTGCTGGCGTATCTGGACAGGGTCGACCAGGGGTGGTTCGCCGCCCTGCGTGCGGCCGCCCGCGCCGCCGGCGCGGACCCCTCCGCCCAGCTGGTGGGGATGTTCGACGCGCTGAGCTCAGCGTGCCGACGCGACGGCTATCACGGCTGCGCGTTCATCAACACCGCCGCCGAAAGCCGAACCGGCAGCGACGTGCACGCCCGCACCGTCGAACACAAGCGGGTCGTTCGCGCCTGGGTCGCCGACCTCGCCCGGCGCGCCGGAGCCGACGACCCCGACCTGCTCGCGCGCCAACTCACGGTACTGCTCGACGGCGGCCTGTCCGCCGGCGTCCTCGACGCCGACCCCGCCACACCCGTGGCCGCCACAGCCGCCGCACAGATACTCGTCGACGCGGCCTGCCCACCCGCCGCGATCCCCGGTCCCGTCACTGGCGCGGCGGGTCGACCCCGCGACCGATAGTCATTGTCGTCGGGCATACGGCTCGCAGCTCGAGTTCAACGGCGTCAACCCGGGCATGGGCAACGGACCGGTCGCCGGCTTCGAAGCACCGTCCTCAACCGCAAGGACTTCGGCATCACCATCGACATGCCCCTGGATCGAGGTGTGGGCCGGGGCGAAGCCGGCCGAACTGGCAACGGCGAGGACGGGCGGTGAGCACCCACGGCCTCCGGTCTGGACGACTTGTTATCGGCTCGGTGCCGCACTGAACCGACTGCCGCAGTGCTGGTGCTCTATTTCGTCGAGGTCGCGGACGTCGGCGTCGGGTACGGATTGTCGCCGACAGTGGAGCGGGCGGCCGCGATGGTGGTGTCCGCGGTGCTGTCGGAATCGCCGCTGCGTCGTAGGCGGCACTGTTCGTCGCCGGTCTCAGGCCACCGTCCATCCTGGGGACTGCCCGACACGTTCCCATTTCCGGTCCCATCGCGCGAGCCGCCGTTTCGTGGCCAGCCAATCGAACGCCAGCAGCACGGCCGCGCATCCCGAGGTCACGGCGACCCAGACGACCAGCGCGGTGGCCGCGGCTTCTGCGGCGTTGGCTGCACCCGATCTCGGCGGTGACGCCTGTTGGCCGTCGGGACCGATCCACACGGCCACCGTCTGGCCCGCCGTCGCCCTGGGGCCGGTGTCGACGTCGCCGGTGTGCTCGACTCCGTTCACCCACCACCGCGCGGGCGCCCGAAAGTGCTTCGGGACGCCGCGTGTCGGCTTCTCGGATGGGCCGGCGTTCTCGACGAGGACCGCAACGACCGGATGCCGCGCCTGTGCCGCTTGCGTCGCGAGGTCGAGGCGGTCGTAGGTGGCGGTCCCGACCGCGCCCGCGATCGGCACCATCAGCAGCGCCAACACCACGGCGAACAGCACCACGACGGACTCGAAACGGTCTGTGCTCCGCATGAGTTCGTTGTGACGCCAAGGCGCGAGCCGCCACAGCCGAGTGGTGACAACGGGCAGTTCACTCATCGGGGCTCCTCCTGCCGGGATGTCGGGTGTGCGGCTGACGAGCGCACCGCGACCGAGCATCCATGACTCGATGAAACGCCGGCCCGCGGCAGGTGCCGAGGGGTCGCGGGGCCTCGTGTGCAGGCGTATGTCATCGATTTCTACGCACCCGGAGGGACCTTCGACCCGCTCCGGACATGACGTCGGTACATCCGTGGGGCTTGTGAACCGCCCGAGGACATGTCGGGTCTGATGGTCCTTTTCGGCGAAGTCGTCGACGCCGAAGCCCGAATACAGCTGCACGCACTCACATCGCCGGTATCCGAAGTGGTTGATAACCGGATTGTGGTTGGATTCCCAGCGATCAGTCGCAGCCGTACAGAGTTTTGTCGTGGCAGTGCGCGAAGCCTGCTCGACCCGGGTCGAGGACGGTCGGTGCGGGCGCACTGTTCGGGATCGACAGGTACTGCCACGTGGCGTCGGGGCGCCCGACCGGACCAGGGAGAGACGATTCCGGGCGAGTGTGGTTGGAAGAAGCATTCGGGTTGGGCCTCCACCAACACTAACGTGGGTGCTGGAGCGGCCCGCTGGTGTCGCTTCTCGCTTCCAGCAACGGGGGGCAGGCGTGCCGAGCAGGACAGGCCGAGTCGATCCGGCGGATCGGAAGCCGGTGGAC
>DATDBL010000324.1:0-4909 GCA_036524855.1 Aldersonia sp.
GCAGGTCCTCGTTCTCCTGCTCGCCCAGCGCGGGGTTGGCGAGGAGCAGTGGGCTGGGCTCGGGGGCGGGGGTGTTCGGGATGCCGTAGGCGCGGGTGCTGGTCGGGGTGACGACGAACACCAAGCCGGCGCCGTTGGTCCAGACCAGGCCGCCCGGGACGGGTCGGCAGGTCCAGTGGCCGTGGGATTTGATGTCGTGATCGCGTTTGCAGAGCGGGCCGATATTTTCCACGATCGTCCATCCGCCCCGTTCAGGGTTGGTGTGGTCGTACGCGACGCGGTGGTCGAGTTCGCATTTCGCGGCGGGCACGTTGCAGTAGGGGAACACACACGTGGGCCACATCGCCCGCACCAGGGTGGCGGTCCGGACCGAGGGTTTGTAGCTCAACGCCCCCGGTGGCGGGCTGGTGTAGCCGCCGTGCCCGTCGTCGGCGCCGGGCAGCCCGGACATCGTCAGGAGCAGGCACAGCCGGTCGTAGGGAGTGGCGTAGGGCCCGGTGGCGAGTGCGATCGGCGGTGGCGGTGCGGCCGGGGGTCGGCACCACACCGCCGGGGCGGGTGCGTCCGGCGGCGAGATAGGCAGCCCCACCGAGAGCGGCGGCGGTGTCGGTGAAATCGGGGACGGTGACGACGAAGTCCGTGCGCAGCAGGGTGGGGATGTAGCCGCCGTTGTCGGGGTCGACGTAGGCGATGCCGCTGGGGTCGTCGAGCAGGGCCACGGGGATGCCAGGGCAGTCCTCGCCGGAGGCGACGCGGGCGGCGAAACTGCCGGGCGCGGCGGTGGAGGGCTCGGGGGCCGGTGGGGTGTGGGTCGCGGTCCACGGTGAGGTTTGCAGGTCGAGGTCGTCGAGTTCGCTGGGCCACGGCCCGAGGTCGTCGGGGTCGATCGGCCAGGGACCCAACGGCCACACGGCGACGGGCAGCGTTGCCCCGCCGCGGGTGTCCGACGCCGTCGGTGGGGTGGGTTCGAGGGCGGCGGCGGCCGGGACGGCGGCGGTGTCATCAGTGTCGTCGAGATCGGGCGCCGTCAGCGGCTCGGGTTCGGGCACACCCGGATCCGTCGCGGTCGCGGCACTGCCGGTGGGGACCGGTGCGGCGCTGTCGGTGGCCGGCCTGGTCTGCTCGGTGTGCATCGTGACGGGCCGGGGAGTCTCGGGCGCAGCGGTTTCGGGGTCAGTCGTATCAGGCTCAGTCGCGTCGAGCGCGGCTGGTGTGGGCTCGGCGTCGTTGGTGTCATCGGTATCGTCGTCGGCCTCGGCCGGTCGCAGCGCGTCGGCCGTGGTGGCGTCGGGTGAGTCGACTGCCGACGTGCCGGGGGCCGCCGGGTCCGGGGCGGCGCTCGCCGGGGTCTCCGTGGGCGATTGTTCGGTGCGGTATTGTTTTGCGGCGGTGTGCATCTCGACGAGAATCGCCTGCCAGGTCGCGTCCGTGGCGAGGGTGCGCACCACCTCGGGGTCGACGGGGGTGCCGTCGGGCAACTGCGCAGGGTTCGCGGACAAACCGAGCAGGGTGTCGATGTGGACGAGGATCTGCAGCAGGTGCGCACGGCGCGCCGGGGGCGCACTGGTCGCGAGCGCGCAGTCCGCGCCGCCGCATCCGCAGCGCAGGAACCCTTCCCCGTGCAGCAACGCCATCAACGCATCCGCCCGCCGGGTCTTGCGGGGCCGCGGATCGTTCGGGCAGACGCTGTCGGCGAGTTCGTCGATCAACGTGAGGGCTTCGGCGCCTTCGAGGTCGGTCAGGCACGCCGAGAGCCATTCCATCCCGTTGTCGCCCTTGCGGGTGTACACGGTGCGGTCGGACTCGCGGTGGTTCTCGAGTGCGCGTTTGGCTTCCTTCGGGGCGACCTTCATCCACGCCGACCACACCGCGGCCCGCAACGGTCCGGGGGTGTTCTGGCGGGCGGCCGACAGCACGGTGGCGTCGACTTTGGTGCAGGTGAGGTCGCTGGCGTCGTCGAGCACCGCGCAGATGGCGCGGGCCTTGGGGTAGTCGATCTCGCCGCGGGTGAACGCGGCATCGGTCTCGGGCAGCCGCGTCAGCCCGTGCACGGTTGTCACGATCTGGCGGGCGCTGGTGCGCGCGACCCCGAACAGGACCGCGATGTCGGCGATCACCGCGCGTTCGGTGATGCGGTCCCCGTCCGCGGCGAAAACCTTGTCGTCCCAATAGTCCCCGGCGCGGTGCATCATCGCGGCGGTGGCCACGTAGGCGGTTTCGCGCAGGTCGTCGAGTTCACGCAGTGGCGCGGGCCGGTCGTCGGCGACCGCCGCGGCGGCGGCCGCCGCCCTCCTCATGAACCCGAACATGTATTCGGTTCTACCCGAGACGCTGGACCTTGGCAAGGAATTTGTCGAACTTATCTTCGAGCCTTTTGATCGGGGTCGAGTGCGGTTGCACGGTGCTGACGCCCGGCCTGATGCCTCGTCTGCGATTGCGGCTGCGGCCGATACGCTGGACGGCGCGCTGACTAACCGCCGTCTGCCGTCGCCACGGACGCATGCCCCAACGGCAGGCCGTCCTCGACGTAGCCCATCGCCCTCATCGCCAGTTCCAGGTTGCCCGGGTTGGTGACGGCCGCACCGATGATCGCACCGATGATCGCACCGGCCAGCGCGCGGACCTCGAAGTCGTCCTCGGCCCGGCCGGTGTGGTGCGCGACCAGTGCCGCCGCGAGGTCGATGCTGTCCAGCATCTGCTGCATCGCCGCGCGCTTGAGGTCCGGCACCGAGAACGCCAGCCGCTGTCGTTCCCGCTCGAACTCGATGTCCTCCGGCGAGAGGTTCCCGTACACCTGTCCGAAGGCGTTCCGGAGCGCGTCGAACACGGTGACATCCGCCGGTTGACGTTCGAACGCCGCGATCATCGGCGGGTCGAGGTCGTCGGCGAGGACGAGCGCCTCCTTCGTCGGGAAGTAGCGGAAGAAGGTGCTCGGCGACACCTCGGCCTCGTCGGCGATCTGCTCGATAGTCGTCTCCGCGTATCCCTGTTCGCGGAAGAGTCGAAACGCCACACTGCGGATGGTGGCCCGGGTGCGTGCCTTCTTCCGCTCACGCAACCCGGGCCGAGCCGACCCCGATTCCCTACCCGCCATGAACCGATTGTGACCGATCGACACCGTCGACGGCCGCAGCGCGGGCCGTGAACCGCCACGCGAGCACCAGCGACACGGCGCAGATCGCCGCGCACACCCACAGCATGCCGCTCATCCCGGACACGAACGCCGACTGCACGTGCGCAACCACCTCGGCACCGACCGACCTCGCGGCGGCCACTCCCGTGCCGACGCCGTCGCGGAACGGTTCGACGTCGAACTCACCGAGTCCGGAGCGGTACCGCGTCGCCAGCACCGTGCCCAGCACGGCGACCCCGATGGTGCCGCCCACCTGACGGAACGCCTGGATCATCGCCGAGCCGATGCCCGCGCGGTCGGCCGAGAGCGCGTCGATCGCGACCCCCATCGCCGCCGGCATCACCAAACCCATTCCGGCGCCGACGAGTGCGATCCATGCCGCGACGAACCAGTACGACGACGCGACCGTGGTGAGCGCGCCGAGGCCGAGGCCGAGCGTCAGCAACGCGAACCCGACCACCAGCGCGGCGCGGGCCCCGGCCTTGCGCACCAACACGTCCCCGGACCGCGCACCGACCACCAGGCCACCGATCAACGGCAGCAGCCTGATTCCGCTACCGAGCGCGTCCACGCCGAGCACCGCCTGGTAGTACTGCGGCACGGTGAAGAACAACCCGAACATCGCAAAGTTCACGAGCGTGACGAAGACAGTGCCCCATCGGAATCCCTTGTCGGCGAATAGTGATATGTCGAGCAGCGGGTGTGCACAGCGCCGTTCCCAGAGCGCGAACCCGACCAGCACCGCCACCCCCGCGACGATCGCCGCCCAGGCCGACCGACTTTCCCAGCCGTGGTCCCCGGCCGCGATGAAGCCGTAAGTGAGGCTGAGCAATCCGATGCTGGACAGCACTGCACCCGAATAGTCGATCCGGCCGCCTACCGCGGTCCGCGACTCCGGCACCAGCGTCGCTACCGCGATCGCGCCGACGACCACCAGGGGGACGTTGATGAGAAACACCGAGCCCCACCAGAAGTGGTCGAGCAGCCAACCACCGAGAATCGGCCCGAGCGGTAGGCCGAGTGCGGTCGACGTCACCCAGACCGTCAAGGCCCGCGCGCGTTCGGCGGGGTCGGGGAACAGCGTCGGCAGAACGGACATCGACAGCGGCATCATCACGCCGGCCGCAAGGCCGAGAAGAGCGCGAGCGCCGACGAGTTGGCCGGACGTCTGCGCGTACGCGCACGCCACCGACGCGACGCCGAACAACACCAGCGCGCCGAGCAGCAGGCGCTTGCGGCCGTAGCGGTCGCCCAGCGCACCCGCGGGCAGCATCGTCGCGGCGAGCATGAGGGTGTAGGACGCCGTGAACCACTGCAGTTGCGCCGAGTCGGCACCGAGGTCGCCGGCGAGCGTCGGCAACGCAATCGTCAGCACGGTCACGTCGAGGCCGATCGTCAGCATCGCGAGCGCGAGTGCGCCGAGTGCGAGCCAGCGTCGGCGGTCGACCGACGCGGCCACATCCGAGATTCCAGCTTCGCTCACCGGAGCCTCCTTACGGAAGTTGATATGATTTGATATCAACTACCATTTAACTCTTACAGCCAATAGACTGCAAGAGTCTTCTTGTGGCTGCTGCGGCGTTGCTTTTGCCCAGCCCGGAACCGGTCGCCTACTCTGCATCTCCAATGAGTGCGCGTTCGATCGGTACCGCGGTGCTCGCCACTGCTCTGGTCGGACTGGTGAGCGCGCCGGTGGCGGCTGCCCAGCCACCGACCTCCCCCGCGTCGAGCACCCCGTTCACGACACCGAACACGGACTCCTGCCCGAACAAGACG
>DATDBL010000325.1:0-36824 GCA_036524855.1 Aldersonia sp.
CCCACCAGTACGCGGTCGAGGCGGACGCACTGCACGCGGCCGCCCGATTCGGCGATCGCACCGTTGCGCCTCGGTTGACGGAACTCGCTGCGCAGATCGACGGACCGCTGGCCCCGCTCTATGCGCGGCACGCCGCCGCCGTCGCCGCGAGCGACGGCCCCGCCCTCGACCGCTGTGCAGAGGAATTCGAGCGGCTCGGCGCCCTCCTTTCCGCGGCCGACGCGGCAGCCCAAGCGGCGACCGCCCATTGCCACGGCGGCGACCGGCGTCGGACCGCGGCCTCGGCGGCGCTCGCGAATCGGCTCGCCGCGCTGTGCGGCGGGGCAACCACCCCCGCAATCCGTGCGGCCGCCCAACCGCTTCCGCTGACCGCCCGAGAACGCGAGATCACCAACCTCATCGCTGCGGGCCTCTCCAACCGCGAAATCGCCGACCGGCTATGCATCTCGATACGGACCCTCGAAGGGCACATCTACCGCATCAGCGCAAAGCGCGACGTCGCGGACGACGAATAGCTGGCAGCGCTCCTGTTGAAGGTTGCGTCGTGCTGACAAGAGGGCCCGCCAGCAAACCGCCCCCCTACCGCCGGATCTCGTAGACGACGTTAAACGGCGTTTCGGCCGCCCGACGGAAGTGGGTGAACCCGGCCGCGGTGATCACCTCGCGAGTCGCGGCCTCGCCGGCCTGGGCGCCCAACGCATAGCCTCCCGGCTGTGACATCGCGTTGGGCACGCAGAGGAACGTGGATCCGCTGTAGTACAACCGCCCGACCGTGGTGAAGTTGTCCTCCACCGCATCTCCGGCGAAGGGTTCGACCAGCAGCCAGGTTCCGTCCGGCGCAAGCGCCTCGTAGACGTGCCTGGCGGCAGTGAGCGGGTCGCCCATGTCGTGCAGGCAGTCGAACATCGTCACAAGGTCGTACCCGGTCCCGGTGAACGACTGAGCGGAGGCGACCTCGAACCCGACCCGGTCGCCGACACCGGCGTCCGCGGCGTTCTTGCGCGCCAATTCGATCGACTCGTCGTGATAGTCCGAACCGATGACCGTGGTGTGCGGATACGCCTGCGCCATCAGCACCGACGACGAGCCGAGCCCGCACCCGACGTCGGCCACCCGCGCCCCCGCGATCAGCTTCGCCTCGACGCCGTCGAGCGCCGGAATCCAGTTCGGCACCAACGATGCCACGTAGCCGGGGCGATAGAACGCATCGCAGCCGACGAACACGTCGTCGTGGTGCTCGTGCCAGCCCACGCCCGACCCCGTGCGGAACGCCTCGGTGATGAGCGGCTCGGCGCGCAGCATGCCCAGCGCAGCGAGGAACGCCGCCGGGACGTTGGGTCCGTTGACGTCGGCGAGACAGAACGCCTGCTCGTCGGTCAACGAGAACTGACCGGTCTGCGGGTCGTATGCGGCGTATCCCCCGGCAGCCTGGCCGCGCAGCCACTCGGTCAGGTACCGCACGTGGCATCCGGTGCGTTCGGCGAACTGCGCCGGCGTCGCGGGCCCCTGCGCGAGCGCGCGGTAGAGCCCGAGCCGGTGGCCGACCGCCACCGAGCCGGCGGCCTCGGTCGCCGCGAGGTCGGTCGCGAACCGCCCGAGGAACTCGTTCACCTTGTCCTGTTCCATCTCAGATCTCCTCCTGTTTCTTCCGGCTCGTGCCGGTCACGACACCAGGCTCGGCTGACGCGCTGTCACGTCCCTCGCATCGGCTATCGTCGTGCTAACAGGCCGAGTTCGCCCTCGTCACGGGCATGCTGGACAGGGGTGCCATGGCTGTGGAGCGACCGTCGGTTCGAGTGGAGGTGCTCGGGCCGCTGCGACTGCTCGTCGACGGCGCCGCGGTCGAGGTACCGGGCCCGAAGCGCCGCGCGGTCCTCGCGCTGT
This sequence comes from Aldersonia sp., assembly GCA_036524855.1. Classification (GTDB taxonomy): domain Bacteria; phylum Actinomycetota; class Actinomycetes; order Mycobacteriales; family Mycobacteriaceae; genus Aldersonia. The sequence goes on from DATDBL010000325.1 coordinate 1,885, forward strand.
TGGCGATCGCCGAGGGCCGGGTGGTGGCGGTGGATCATCTCCTGGATGCCCTGTGGCCGTCGCAGGTTCCCGAGTCCGGTCGACAGGCGTTGCACAACCACGTGTCCCGGCTCCGCGGCCACCTCGGCGCGGCCGCCGAGGTGGTCGAAACCCGCAGCGACGGGTATCGGCTGGTCCTGCGACCCGACGAACTCGACGTCGCCCAGGCGCGGACCATGCTCGCGACGGTGCAGCGGGATCCGGTCGACGCGTACGCGCGACTGCAGGAGGCACACGGACTCTGGCGCGGGACGGTGCTCGCCGACCTCACCGACGTCGTCCCCATCGCGACCGCTGCCGAGGAGTACGCGCAACTGCACCGGGACGTGACCGACGCACTGATCGCGGCAGGGATCGGCGCCGGCCGGGCGCAGGACGTGCTGCGTCTCGCCGCCGTGTCCGCGACCGCCGATCCGCTGCGCGAAGCAGCGGCCCTGCTGCACATGCGCGCGCTGGCCGCGACCGGGCAGGCGCCGGAGGCGTTGGGCGTCGGACGCGAGTTCCGGCGCCGCCTCGTCGACGAGACAGGCCTCGATCCGTCCGCCGAGTTGGACGAGCTGCAACGCGAAATCATCACGGGTGCCGGAAATTCGGTGCCGCTTCGAGCGGCGGAGCCGCCTCGGCCGACCACGCAACTGCTCGGCCGCGAGGCGCAGGTGGCCGCACTGCATCGACTGCTCGCGGCGGAGCGTCTGGTCACCGTCGTCGGGCCGGGCGGCGTCGGCAAGACCCGGGTCGCGCTCGAGGTCGCGCGACAGAGCACAGACCCGACGGTGGTGCTGCTCGCGCCGGTCACCGATCCGGCGGGCATCCCGCACGTGCTGGCGGCCGCGGTGAACCTGACGGTCGACCAGGGCGACGTCCTCGCCGCGTGCCTGGCCGTGCTGGGCCACCGAGCCGGAATGCTCGTGATCGACAACTGCGAACACCTGCTGGGCGGGGCCCGGGACACGGTGGAGCAGATCCTCTCCACATGTCCGAGGATCACGGTGCTGGCCACGAGCCGCGAACCACTCGGTCTGCCAGCGGAATACGTCTCGAGGCTGGCGCCGCTGGCACTGCCCCGGCCCGATCAGGACCCGCAGCAGGTCGCGTCGGTTGCACTCTTTCTGGAACGGGCGCGCCGGGTCCGCCCCGGCCCCCCGCCGTCGACGACGGAGCTGCGCACCGTCGCCGACATCGTGCGCCGGCTCGACGGGATGCCGCTGGCGATCGAACTCGCCGCCGGGCGCCTGTCCACATTCTCGCTCACCGATCTGAGTGGCCGCCTCGACCGGTCGCTCGACCTGCTCGGCGCTGGCTCGGGGGACCCGCGGCACCGGACGCTGCGCGCGACCATCGAGTGGTCCTACGAGCTGCTCGCCGACGACGAACGGCGACTGTTCCGGACGCTGTCGGTGTTTCCCGACGGCGTCGATCTCGACACCGCGGAGCGACTCGCCGCCGAACTCGGCCTCGCCGCCGATCCCGGCAGCATCCTCGCTCGCCTCGTCGATGCCTCGATGATCGAGGCCGTCTTCGAGGCGACCACCCGCTACCGGATGCTCGAGACGCTGCGGTCGTTCGGCCTGGACCGGCTCGCGGCGGCGGGTGAGGAAACCGCCGCGGTCGACCGCATGGTGCGCTGGGCGGTCGCGCTGACCGCGTGGATCGGCGCGACGATGGCCACCGAGCGCGAGCCCGAGGCCGACGCCGTGCTGCGCAGGGAGCTGGCGAACCTGCGCACCGCGTGGATACTGGCCCGCAGCCGGGATTCGCGCGCCGACGCGGCCGCGATGATGGTCGCGCTGTTCGACGCGGTCGCCTACCGCGACCTGGGCGAAATACGTGACTGGGCATTGGAACTCGCCGCCGACCCCGCGCTCGCCAGCGGCCCCCAGGCGGCCGCCGCGCTCGGCGTGGCCGGCGAGGCCGCGTATCAGCGCGGTGACTACCGCCGAGCCGAGCGCCTCGCGCGCGCCGGGCTGGCGCAGTCCGGCGCCACCGGTTCGTGGCAATGCGAATTCGTGCTCGCGGTGGCCGCCCTCGCTCGCGGCGCGTTCGACGACGTCATCGAGTATTCCTTCGCCGCAGGCAATCTCGCCGGTCCAGGTCGCGAGGACTTCGGGATGGCTGCCCTGGCGACGGCATACGCGGGCGATCTCGCAACCGCACGCGGATTGAACCGGCGCGGCGCCGCCACCGCGGTGTCACCGTCGATGCGCGCCTGGGCTGCCTACGTCGAGGGTGAAATCGAAGGTTGCGCGGGCAATCCCGAGGAGGCCGAGGCGAATTACCTGCAGGCCATAGACCTGGCCCGCGCCTCGGGTGCGACCTTTCTCGTCGGCGTCGCGACGGTCGGGCTGCTCTCGGCGCGCGCCCGCGCCGGCCGCGTCCACGAGGCGCTGAGCGGTTACCGCGACGTCGTCGAGTACTTCGCCCGCAACGGCGGTTGGACGCACCTGTGGACGACCCTGCGCAACCTCGCCGACCTGCTGCGCCGACTCGGTGACGACGACGCGGCGGCGCTGATCGACGCCGCCGCCGACCGGGCGCCGGACGCGCCGGCGGTGGTTGGGGCGGCACCGCCCGCCGACTCGTCGGTGCCTCCGCTCGGTCGGGCGGCGGTGCTCGACGTTGCGCGGCAGGCGATCGCGCGGCAACTCAGCCAACTCTGACCGTCACCGGGCTCTGTGCGGGGATCCGCTCGATGAACGCTTCCTCGCTCACCCACTCGGTAAACACCTCGATCCCCATCCCGGCGATGAGCGCGCTCGTCTGCGTCTCCTGTGCCGCCAGCGCCGCGACCTTGCAAGCGGCGACGTCGGCGTCGAGCACGAGGTCGACCGCCAGGCGGTCGCCGGGGGTGAGAACCGGGTAGCCGGGCGGGAAGATGCCTAGGCTGTCGTTGAGCGCGCCCCAGCGCGGGGCGCGTCGTTCCTCGAAGGTGGCGTACAGCAGCCGCGCGCCCGCGGTGGCGGCCCGGTCGAACGCCGCGGTGGCCCACTTGCCGACCGTTTGGTGGTCCGGGTGGCCGGTGATGCCGTCCGGGCCGAAAGTCAGCACGGTGTCGGGTCGCACCAGGTCGACGAGTTCGGCGAGCCGCGACACCGCGTCTGCGGCGTCGGCCGTGGCGCAGTCGCCGTCCCGATAGTCGAGCCAGTGATGCTCGGCGACTCCGAGGATCTCCAACGATCGGGCCAGCTCGACGGCGCGTTCCGCGGCCAGTCGATCGGGCGGCCAGGCCAACGGGTCGGGCGTGCCGAGCTCGCCGCGGGTCGCGGTCACGCACACCACCCGCGAACCGAGGTCGCGCGCGGTCGTCATCAGTCCACCCGAGAGATACGCCTCGTCGTCCGGGTGCGCCCAGATGCCGAGGATCGTGCCCAGCTCGGTGACCCGCGCGGCGGTTCCGATGCACGCGTTGTCCTTCATGTCGCCCTCCTCATTGGTCTGCGTCGAGGATCGGTGCGTGGGCTTGCAGCACGCTACCGCGGCGCTGTCAGCACTGCGAGGCCCGATCCCTCGGGCTAATCTCATCGGTACCGACATCACCCTGGCGTCAGGAGTCCGCGATGACCACGCTGAGGCGACGGTGGGCCCGGACGGGAACCCGGATCGGCGTCTGGATGTACCGAACGCTGGACGGCCGCCTGTCCGGCGGCAGCAAGACTGTGCCGGTGCTGATGATCACGACGCCCGGTCGCCGCACGGGCACACCGCGTTCGACCTGCGTCGCCTACGTCGAGGGCCCAGCGGGCCCGGTCGTGTGGGGCACCGGCGGCGGCTCGCCGCGTGACCCGGACTGGTTCGAGAACCTGCGTCACGCACGCGGCGCCACGGTGCAGGTGCGGGACCGGACGTTCCGGGTGCGCCCGCGTGAACTCGTCGGCGACGAGCGCGACACCATGTGGCGCGACGTCATACTCGCCAAGGCGCCAGGGGTGAGCAGGTACGCGGACCGGACCGGGCCGGGCGGGTGATTCCGGTGGCGCTGCTCGAGCCGGTCGAGGGAGCGGGGTAGCGGCGTTCGTCGCCGGGTCATCGAGCCCACCGGGGCTCCTATTTCTGAATCTACTGACGTTTCCGTGGGTTTGGGCTCTTACTCCTCGGCCCGGTAGTGCGGGGGGGCCGCCTTCGAAGAGCGTTTCCAGTCCGGTGCGGTGATCGTCCTGTGCGGGTAGCCGTAGCTGGCGAATGGGTTGAGTACCTGGCGCCGCCACAGGAAATTTCGTTGCGCCTCGGTCAGGCGGGCCAGGTCGGCGACCTCGGAGAAGTCTCGTTCGATGACGTCGATCTGGTTGTCGATGATGTCGCGAGCCTCGCTGTTGGTCAGCCCGTACACCGGGCAGGATTCCAGACACGCGGCGAACGAACTGTCGCGCCGACCGTCGCGACCGAATGCCATCGCTTGTGCCGAGGTCTCACCCGAGCGGGTCTGGGGGCACAGGTCGTAGGCGGGGGTCAGATCGAGGTTCCGGCCGTCCCAGAACGCGGCGTGGTTTCGGGCGTGATCGTCGCTGTTGCCGACGGCCACGTTGAACACGACGCGCTCGAACAGCTTCCGGCCGACATGACGGTCCGCCCCGTCGCGGCGCAGCACGTCCAGCAGGTCGGGGTAGGTGGCGTAGCGGGCCATCATCTCGTCGAGGCGGAGCATGGTCAGTCCCGAGAGCACGAGGCGACGTTTTCCGCCTGGTTCCCGGTCGAAGCGCTCGACCATGAGCACCTCCTTGCCCAGTGACGAGGTGACGAACGAGCGCGGGGCGTCGATGCCTACTCTCCGCGCGAACTCGAAGGCCAGCGCTTCGGAGTTCACGACCGGATAGTGGTCCGATGGCGAGGAGAACTTGGCGATGAAGGGCACTCCGTCGACGTCCATCAGGGCTTTCGGCCGCGCGCCACCGACGGACGTCCCCCGAACCAGTGCCGCCATCAGCTCGTCGCTGAGCGGCCGCCCCTCCTGCAATGCGTCGGCTGCGGCGTGGAGTTCATCGAGGGTGGCTGTCGTGCCGCGCGGTATGTAGGTGTCGGGACTGCTCTGGAAGTCGAGGCCGCCGATCCGATTCGACCCGGATTCCAGGAAGTAGGTGATCTGATCCAGGTCGCCGGGATCGGCGTCTCTGCCGCGGATTCCGTGAAACCCTTCGAGGATCACCAGCTGTCCCCACCGATCCGGCCCGGAGTCGCGGAGCGCGGAGGCGATGGGCACGCCCCCGGTCGGTTCCTGCCAGCCGCTGACCAGCGGAAGTTCCGGCGTGTCCAGGCTGATGGCGTCGGGCCGATCGAGGTAACTGCGTCCGTAGCCGAAGCGGTACCGGTTGCCGCGGCGCTGCACTCGCCCAGCGACGACCGGTTCAGCGGCGCCGGGCAACCACACCCACACGTAGGCGTAGGCGTCGTCCCGGCGCGACACGGCGCGGTCAGAAGTCGAGGCCATCGTCGTCTCGGGTCGAACGCGGCTGGTACTCGCGAGACGGGATCAGCGCAACGCGTTCTTCCCCGCGCCGACGAAGCCGAGCCAGCTCGTCGTCGCTGGCACCGAAGAGGGGACACCAACGACGGAGGCGGCGCTGAGAACCGTTCCGACGGCGACGCCGGGACTGCCCTTCTCGATGGCGGTGATGGTCCGGGCTGACGCGCCGACGCGCGCACCGAGATCGGCAGCGGTCCAGTTCTTCTCGTGCCGGGCCAGCCGGACGTGGGCGCCGATGACCGCCAGTGCGTCCGCTGCCGCGCGAGTCGCTGCGATCTCCCGCTTCGCCATCTGACACCTCCAATAAAACGCGAATAGCGACACTCTACGGTCGTTTTACTGTCAATGTACTTGTTGAATAGGGGGAGCGTCGGCAGGGCGCTGAGGAACTTGCACTGCGATTCACGCCCTCCTCACGGGCACAGATCGCGGCACCGTCCACCTAAAGCCGCGACGAGACTCCGTTGTGTCGCCGCGCGCGTGCCCGGCGCGTCGATGTCGCTCAGATCGGCAGTCGACGGATGCGCATTGTGTTCTCGCCGAGCACAACGACGGCCCCTTCCTCGAGATCGTCCTGAGCTGCGGGAAGGTTGTCGATGAGCAGGCGAGCCTACTGGGCCGCTCGTCGACCGACGGTGCGGCGGATCAAGACGACCGAAGGCTTGTTGGCGCCCGACCGGGCCAACAACGTACCAAAGTCCGTATCAGCGCGGATCAACACACGCTCTTCGGTTGCGGCCGCCGCGAGCACAGCGTCATCGCTGGCGCTTGTCAATCCACGGTCCCGAACGTGGACGACGTCGTGACCCGCCTCGACCAGAAATCCGGACATCGCTGGCGAGAGATTCTCGTCCAGCAACAATCTCATGCGGTCGAACGCAGCGGCAGCTCGCGCTCCCGCACGGCCTCGGCCGCGTAGCGCAGAGCCTCGGCAACATCTCCTGCCTCGAGGTCGGGAAGCTCGGCAATAATCTCGGCCGACGTCATCTCGTCAGCAACCATCGCGACGACGGTCGCCACAGGGATACGCAGGCCCCGGATGCACGGCATGCCTCCCATCACGTTTGGATCGATGGTGACGCGGGTGAATCGCATGTCCACAAGGCTAGACGGTCGAGCTCCCACGCAGGCAATGGTTCCTGTCGGCGGCAGCATGAGGTCAAGCGGTGGACCTGAGGTCCTGCATGAGGCACGGAAATGACGGAAATGTCTGCCCTCGTCGGTAGGCTTGAAGTCGTGTCCACAGTTGAGCAACCCGAAGAACCAGTCGTGCGAATCTATACGCCCGACGAGGCAATCAAGCGTGCTCGGCCACTGCCTCCCCGCGATCGCCTTGTCATCGAGGATGTGCCCGATGAGGAGTGGGCAGCCTTTCAGGCTGCGCTGGCTGGCACATGACCAAGGCCCTGCCGTCGGCCGTGGTCGTGGACACGATGGTCATCAGCTGGCTGTTCGATGACCGTCCCAATCGGCTCGCTGAGCATTACCGCATGCTGATCGGCCGACGGCCCGTCCTGCTCGCGTTCCAAACCGTGATGGAACTCCGCTACGGAGTTCTGCGTGCCGGGTGGGGCCAGCTGCGGCGGCGACGGCTCGAACGCCGCATCGCTGAACTGACCGTAATCCAGCCCGATGATGAGATGATCACCACCTGCGCCGCCTTGCGTGCGCAGTGCGCACAGGTCGGCCATGCGCTCGCTGACAAGCTCCATGACGGCGACCGGTGGATCGCAGCTGCCGCGATGCGGCTGGGCGTGCCACTGGTGTCCCATGACGGGCTGTTCGATGGCGTACCCGGCCTTGAGTTCATCACTGCTATCGGCGACGAATAGCACGTTGCATGGCGAGACCGAAATCACGGATGGTGCCACCGGGATCCCGCTGCCACGATCCGACGAAAATAACGACACGTAGGTCAGTTCATCAACAACCGCCCTATCGGTTTCCAGAGATCTACGCCGCGTCCGGGACTTCGCCCGGAAGCGGTGGCCCTTCGGGCAGTTTCACCTCACGCGAGGATTGTGGTCGGGGATCGTTCTAGCGTGAGTGGATGCCCAGCGACGAGTTCAGCCTGCGTTATTCGAATCTGGTGACGGACAGCTACGACTGTGTGGACCGGATCGTGCTCAACGCGTTCTCCCGCTCGGGTACAACCCGGGCGGACTGCGGGTGTGGTGGCGGCGTTGGCACGACGACAGCGACGCCGAGCTGGACAACACGCACCTGATGCGGATGGCGGGACGATTCGCCCGCCGGGTCAAGGCGTGGGGCGCGGCCAACGCGGTGCCGGTCGTGTTCTGCAAGGCCGGGGAACGCAAGCACCGCATCGCCGAAGAGTACCTGGCCACCCACCAGGTGGGCATCGGGGTGTTCCTGATCTTGGCGGCCAAGGCGCCGGCGCCGGTGTGGAAGGTGATTCGCTCCAAGACCGGCGTCATCGTGAACATCGAGAGGAGAAAGGAATACGTCAACCACTACTCGTTCCACATGATCGATCCCACCTGGGGGCATGTGACGATCAAGATGTCGGGGCATCCGCCGTTCGGGGCGCAGATCATCCTCAACGGCCACGAATATGTGGCCCGGCAGGCATCCGCGGCGGGGATAGCATTCACCAAGGTCGGCAACTGCTTCACCGCGGTCGCCGACCCGGCGGGCCTGGCTCGGATCGCAGATGCCTTGTCGCAGGATGCGGCTGTAGGGCGGCTGAGCCAGGTCTGCGAGTCCTGGATCTACTCGGCGTGCCTGTGCTTCGCACTCGATCTCGACGAGCAGCAGCGCAGCGGGTTCGGGTACGCGTTCTCCGTCTACCAGCTCGAGTACAGCCGCAACCTGATCTTCGCCGACGGACACCGGGTGGAGCAGGTGTTCGACGCGGTGGTCGACCGCACCCGCTCCCGCTTGGACGTGCCGAAACTGCGCACCGTCTTCGGCAGCGCGCAGCGTCCCCGCCGCAGCCGCAAACGCTCCTCGACGATCGAGGCCGCGATCGAGACACCTACGTACAACCTGACCGAGTTCAAGCTGCAATTCGGGCGGCTGACCGGCAAGGCCTACACCAAAGGCGAACGCGTGCTCCGGTTCGAGGCGATCGCACACAACACCGCCGAACTCCGTTGCGGACGCATGCTCGAGAAGTTCCCCACGATCGTGACCATGCTGGCGGGGGTGGCCGAGCGGTTCTGCACCGCCCTGGACTGCGTGGACACCGGGTTCATCGGCGACGGCGTCCTCGACGAACTGCCCACCGCGTCGATGCTCGGCGCCACTCGCGTCGGCGGGGTCGATCTCAACAAGACCCGCATTCGGGACGCGCTCTCGGCGGTGTTGGCGTTGGCGCCCGCCCCGAACGGGTTTACCGTCGCCGAGTTCGCCGCGAATGTCCACGCCCTCACCGGCACCAGCGACACCGACTACAGCATCCGCCAAGCCGCCTACGACCTGCGCAAACTGCGCGGCAAACAACTCCTCCACAAACCCGGCCGGACCCGCCGCTACCGCGTCCTGTCGCTCGCCGCGCGGACCATCGCCGCCCTGCTCACCCTGCGCGACCAGGTCATCGCCCCGATCCTCGCCGGTGTCCGCAGCCCCAGGATGGGACGCAAACCCGCGACCTGGACCAGCGTCGACCGCCACTACGAAAAGATCCGCATCGACATGCAGCACCTCTTCGACGACCTCGCCCTCACCACCCCAAACGCACTAGCGACTTGAGGATTCGACTCATCTGCCACCAACAACAAATTGTCGATCCCGAATCCTCAAGTCGCTAATGATGCCAATGGCAATAGGCAGAACAATCTGACCTTGGTGACAAGTCGGCAAACTATCCTCTCGTTGAGACGGTCGATCGGAGTCAGGCCGCGGACGTAAGCCAAAGGGCGCTCACTGGTATGGCAAGCATTTTCGGTCCAAAGGGCAGTGCTTGCGATCCGGTGTGCATGACGATGCCGGCACGGAAATCGTGGCCGATCCGCTGGGCGAGATGCCGTAGTCCGCGAAAGTCGCCGGACCCGACGGTGGATGCTGCTTTGACCTCGATGCCGACGACGTCGCCCCGGCGATTTTCGAGCACTACATCGACCTCGACTTGATCCTGGTTCGGTAGTGGAAGAGCGAAACTTCTTCCTCGCACCAGGTCAGCTGGCGCGCCAGTTCCATCAGAACGAACCCCTCGAGGAGCGGCCCGAACTGACCAGTGGGCCGCAGGATGCTGCGGACGTCCGCGCCGATCTGGTGTGCTGCGATACCGGAGTCGACGAACGCGAGCTTGGGGGCTGTGGTTGCTCGGCTACTGATGTTTCGGGACCACGCCGGTACCCGCTTGACGAGGTAGACCTCTTCGAGCAGCGCGACATACTTCTTCACCGTCGTGGCGCCAAGTCCGAGTGCGTTGCTCAATGTGGCGACGGACAGCAGCTGCCCCGATCGCGCGGCCAGCATCTGGACCAATGCGCGCATCTCGGTTGTTCGCTCGATCTCCGACAATTGCTGCACATCGCGCGCGATGAGATCGCCGAGGTAGGAATTGAAAAAACTGCGTCGTCGGCGGTCGTTGGTTCGTGCGACCGCCTCTGGAAAGCCTCCACGAACAAGTCGCTCGGCGTACTCCGCTCGTGAAACCATGGAGCTATGGCGCAGCTGGTCGCCCTCGGTGAACACGGCGTCGATGAATCCGTCAGGGGCTCTGTCGATCTCGCCCTGGGAGAAGGGCCAGAGCTCAACAGTCTCCATTCGACCCACGAGAGTGTCAGGCAGGGATCGCAAACCGAGCACGCGCGCCGATCCCGTCAGCAGGAAGCGTCCTGGTGTGGGGTCTGAATCCACCTGCGCCTTGATCGACAGCAGCAGATCGGGTGCTCGTTGGACCTCGTCGATGACCATCGGGCCGGGTTGGTCGACGAAGCCGTCCGGATCCTCGAGAGCAGCCTGGCGCGTCAAGGCGGTATCGAGATCACGCCATTCCGCGTCGGGGCCTTTTGCGACGAGGCGAGCCAGGGTGCTCTTGCCGCTTTGCCGGGCGCCGTTGACGAGCACCACTCGGGTGTCCTCTAGCTAGTGCCGCGTTCACAGCGGCCTCGGCGTGTCTAGGCAAGGCCGGGCCCAGTATGGTTCGCATCCGCGCTCCCGCTGTCGAGTCCACCGTCACGCGTGGATCTGCCGCTACCTTACGCGTGGTTCTGCCGCACAGTAGCGCGTGGATCTGACGCACAGTAGCGCGTGGATCTGCCGACTCCTGCCTGTGGATCTGCCGCCGAGAGTCGCTGGCATTCGCACTTGGATGGCCGGGACGATAGCTTGCGCGGCGCGCCTGCTCCTGGCGCCTGTCGACCCGATTGCGGCACGGGCATTCAGCGTGAAGACGGCACCCGGATGCCGCTCGTGCCATGGTTCGTGATCGCATTCGCCGGGGCCGTCGCTGTCCGGTCGGCCGGACTTCTTCCGGCGACAGCTCTTGACCTCGGCGGTCCGGCGACGACCTTGCTGCTCTCCAACGGCCTGTTCGGCCTGCGCACCGGCTTCATGGTCGAGGACATTTGGCCGCTCCCGTGGGCAGCGCTCGACCGTTCGCCGGTGGTCCCTGGCCTCTCTCGCGCACTCGTCGTCACACTGATCTGATTCGTCCGGAACGAGACGTGCCGCGGCTCAGCCCTGTGCGTGATCGCACTCGGCCGTGCACGTCAGTCCATCGGGTCGAACCGTGCTCGACGGTATGAGGTCGATAGGCTGCTCGTGTGACCACGCACGACCTGCCCTTGCTCGATCTCGCCGATCTGGACGGCGGCCCTGACGCGGTCGCGTCCTTCCGCGACACCCTGCGCGAGGCAACTCACACCGTCGGCTTCTTTCATCTGCGACACCGCATCCCAGCCGAGGTGATCGACGAGCTCTTCGAAGTAACTCGGCGCTTCTTCGCCCTCCCGGAAGCGGACAAGCTCGCGATCGAGATGACCCGCAGCCCATGGTTTCGTGGCTATACCCGGACCGGAGGCGAGTTCACCCAAGGAGCCGCTGACTGGCGTGAGCAGATCGACATCGCCAGCGAACGCGAGCCCAACACCGTCTCAGAACCCGCCTACCTCCGTCTCGACGGACCCAACCAGTGGCCCGAGGCCCTGCCTGAACTGCGCCCAGTCATCGAGGCATGGATCGATCGGCTGACCGGCATCGGAATGCGACTTGTGCAGGAGTGGGCCGTTGCTCTCGGAGCTCCGCGCGACCACTTCGACGCGACGTTCGACCTTCCATCCATCCTGCTGAAGCTCGTGCGCTATCCAGGGCAAACAGACACCGAACAGGGGGTGGGCGCGCACAAGGACCCGGGCATCCTCACCCTCCTACTGATCGAGCCAGGCAAAGGGGGCCTTCAGGTCGAGCGCGACGGTGCGTGGTTCGACGTACATCCGGTCGACGACGTGTTCGTGGTCAACATCGGCGAACTCCTCGAAGTCGCCACCGACGGCTACCTACGTGCGACCAAACGTCGAGTGGTCTCACCCGAGCCTGGCTCCGAACGGCTCTCCATCCCGTTCTTCTTCAACCCGAGCCTCGACGCGGAGGTTCCGCGCATCAATTTGCCAACCGAGCTCGCCGCCCGGGCCCGCGGCGTCGAGCAGGAGGAGACGAACGTACTGGGGACGCGCTATGGCGAGAACCTACTCAAAGCCCGTCTACGCGCCCACCCGGACGTCGCGCTGCGTCATCACCCCGACCTTGTAGAGAACGCGACCCTCAGCCCCGTATCGGGCGCGTATGGGAGCGCGCAGTAATTAGGTGGGTTCATCCGGACGTGTCGCGGCGTGGTCGGCCGTGAGCGTCCAGGCGCGGTGGAACTCGTGACGATGCGGAGGTTATGGCCGTCCCAGAACGCGGCGTGGTTTCGGGCGTGATCGTCGCTGTTGCCGACCGCCACGTTGAACACGATGCGCTCGAACAGCTTCCGGCCGACGCGCGGGGCCGCTCCGTCGCGACGCAGCACGTCCAGAGGATCGGGGTAGGTGGCGTACCGGACCATCATCTCGTCGAGGCCGAGCATGGTAGGTCCCGAGACCATGATGCGCCGTTTTCCACCAGGTTCCCGGTCGAAGCGCTCGATCATGAGCACGTCCTTGTCCAGTAACGAGGTGACGAATTCCTGCCACCGGTGACCATGGGAGGTTCCGGCGTGTACAGGTTGATGGCGGGCCGATCGAGGTATCTGCGTCCGTAGCCGAAGCGGTACCGGTTGCCGTAAGTGTCAACGAACGCCCGTTAATGATGTGACCAACCGCCTCCGTGAAACAGCCCCGCCGGCACCGGGGATTCACGGAAGGAGAGTGAAGGCCTCGATGTGGCGCGGACGGACGACGGCGAAGTGACGGCGGTCGACGGTCGCGACCTCGTTGATACCTAACCGTTCTGCCGTGGTGACCACGGAGGCGTCTACGGAGCCAAGCGGCAGGTCTCGGTACCGCGCAACAAGTTCGGCGATCCGCAGCCAATCCCCCGCTGCTACCGGCTCGACTGCGAACGCACCATCGGCCAAATCCCCGAGGAATCGCACTTCAGGTTCGGTGCCCAGCCTGGTGCCCAGTAGGTAGACCACTTCGGTGATGACGAGTGTCGGCGCGATCAACGGGCCTGGATGGGTCTGCAGAAGCTCTAGCGACGACGCATGGTGTGCGTCGTCGGCGTCGACGTAGGCATACAGGGGGCCCGCATCGACGACAATTGCCCCTATCGGCCGACCTCGGCAGCAAGAATCTCCTCGATACGCTCGGAGACATCGCTACGGCCGCTACGGCCGGCAGCCGCTGCGTTCAGTCGCCGACGGCCATCGGGCACGCCAAGGTACGCCTCGAGCGCTTGACGGCTGACCTCCGAGATGGTCAAATTCCGCCGCCGAGCCTCGTGCCGCAGACGAGCATCCAGCGCGTCAGGGATCTTGACCGTCGTCCGTTTCATGTATGCCAGCATACCCTGCTCGAACACCTGACGCTCGCTGCGCTCGGCGGACCGCAGGGGCTCGAGCTGATCGTGCATCGCCCTGCGGGCGTGCCATACCCCCTCAGCAACATGTAGCAGTGATCGGACGAAATACTCGGCGGTCGAGATCGAGAACACGTCCCGACTTGATCGATGTCACCGTGACCGTCCACCTCCACGGCGCGGGCGCCGAGTTGGCGCCGGCATGGTCACGAACCTACGACGGACGACTCGTTTCCGGACCCGCACACGCGTGGCACGACCTCGCGTCGGTCGTGCCGGCAGTCGAGCAACTCCATGGCCTCAACGAGAGCTACCGAGCGACGATCACCGTCACCGTGTCGAGCCTGTGGCGTGACACGGTCCAACTCACGCTCCCGGTCAAGAGCCCGATCGTGCGCCATTTGACCCACCACGCCGGTGAGTCCTTCCGCGACCCGTCGATCACAGGCGACGACAGCCTCGAATCCGCCCCCGTGGACGAGGTAGACGTCCCGGTCCCTATTCCGGCGGACGGCTCGCAGCTACGGGCGGTCGCGATGGCCGCGGAGGGTCGCACGTTCGTGCTCGAAGGGCCGCCCGGAACTGGAAAGTCGCAGACGATCACCAACCTCATCGCGCACGCGCTGAGCAACGGCAAGACGGTCCTGTTCGTCGCCGAGAAGCAGGCAGCACTCGACGTCGCCAAGAAGCGTCTGGCGCGGGTCGGACTGTCCGACTTCACACTCGACCTGCACGGAAAGAACCAGAGCGCGAACGCCATCCGCGAGCAGCCTCGCCGGGCGATCGACAACACCCTGCAGTACAACGAATTCGGTTGGTCCGCACGGCTCGCCGAGTTCCGGTCCCGGCACGCACCGCTCGACGACTACCCGGGCCGGATCCACCGTCGCAACGGCATCGACGATTCGTTGTGGCGCGCATACGAAGCCGCACTCACGGTCGGCGATGGACCGTCGGCGCCAGTGCCGGCGGCCTACGTCGGGGCACGATCACATCTATGTAACAAATTGTTAGCGCATGACACTAGAAGGGTCCTCGCTGTTTCAAGTGGATTTGCTTGCGTTCGTTGATGCTGTTGCCATGGTTCGGTGGCAAGCCGACCCCGCACCGTAGGCGGTCCGGCGCCGAGGAGCGGAAGCGGCGCGGCAGCCGTTCGCGGTGGTTGACGGGCACACCGATCGCTGCGTTGACTGGGTGACCGTGGGTTGACGGTTGTTCAGCGGAAGGTGTTGGGAGCGGGCATGGATCAATCGGGATTGTTCACCGCGGCATTGGGTTTGACGGTGGCTTGGCGGGTGGAGCGGGTCGAGTTCGATCCGGCGCGGGGCAGGCTCGATCTGTTTCTGGTGTTCCCGCGGGGGTCGCGGTTCCCCTGCCCGGCAAGGACTGTGCGAATCGGGACTGCCCGATCCACGACACAGCGGAAAAGACATGGCGGCATATGGATTTCTTCCAGCATCGGGCGTTTCTGCACGCGCGGCTGCCGCGGGTGTGGTTTCCCGAGCACGGGGTGCGGCAGGTCGGAGTGCCCTGGGCGCGGGAGGGCTCGGGGTTCACGCTGCTGTTCGAGGCGCTGCAGCTGCAGTTCGCGGCGGCGATGCCGGTGCGCACGGTGGCCGGGATGGTCGGTGAGCACGACACCCGGATCTGGCGGGTGCTCGATCACCACGTGAGCGCCTCGCGCGCCTGCGCGGACCACTCGCAGGTCACCAGGGTCGGCATGGACGAAACCGCCGCCGCCCGGGGCCAGGACTACGTGAGCATCTTCGCCGACATGGACCGCCGGCGGGTGCTGTTCGCCACCGAGGGCCGCGACGGCGACACCGTGGCCCGCTTCGCCGCCGACCTGAGCGCGCACGGCGGGGACCCGGCCCGGGTCACCGACACCAGCTCGGACATGAGCGCGGCCTACATCGCCAGGATCGACGAGCACTTGCCGAACGCGGCGATGACCTTCGACCGGTTCCACGTGATGGCCAAGCTGTCCGAGACCGTGGACGCGGTCCGCCGCGACGAGTTCGCCGCCCGCCCGGAACTCAAGGGCACCCGCTGGCTGTGGCTGAAGAACCGCGCCACGCTGACCGACCGCCAGCAGGGCGAACTGTTCGCCCTCACCCGCCGTCGGGGCGGCTGGCCACCGCCCGGGCACTGCGCTGGCGCGAGGACTTCCAGGCCTTCTACGACCAGCCCGACGACTGGGCCGAACCCTACCTGCAGCGCTGGTGCTACGGCGCCAAACGCTCACGGCTGCAACCGATCAAGGACTTCGTCGCGACCGTGGAACGCAACCGGGACGGCATCATCGCCTGGCACGCCAGCTGGCTCAACAACGGCCTGCTGGAAGGGATCAACTCCCTCGTGCAGGCGGCCAAGGCCCGCGCCCGCAACAAACGCAATATGATCACCATGATCTACCTCACCGCGGCCAAGCTTCCCTTGCCCACCGTCGCCGACCCGGTACCGGTGTACGCATCCCCCGCGAGGTAAAACCGAGAACTAAGCCAAGCCTATCCAACCCACTTGAAACAGCGGAGAACCCACCAGAAGATCACCATGGAGTCCACCTTGGACTACGCAGCCAAGTAATCCGTTTTGTGAGCGCGAGCTAAAATCGATCTGGGGCGGTTGCGTTGCATGAGCGAAATAGATTGCGCTGCCTGTATGATCGGTGCGCCTTCGCAAGGTGGTCGATGAAGGCGTACTGAAACTCCTCGGCAGGGCGGGTCTATTCAGGTATTGTTCACCGCATCCCGCGTCGATGGCATCAAATCGCTTGGAGGTACGTCGGTCGTCGATCATGTTGAGCCCGGCACGGGCAACACCGCACTGTGGACGATGGGGCGCATGTTTGTCGTTCATCACCGCTAAAGGTTCCATCAGCCTCGGCGCGCTTGGTGGGCGCTCGGTTGGGAGTGGATACGAACACTCCGGGTCGGTTGGCGGAGGGCTTGACAGACCACTCACTTGTCTGTCTGAACCGCGCCGTGCGCTATCGATCACGGCATTATTAGACGCCCTAACGATGTCGCAATCTGTTAGTCGACAAAGCGGTGAGCGTACCTGAACTGGAGGCTAGAAATGGACATTGCAGCCCGAGAACGCGATAGCCACCTCCTGGGTGGCCGCCGCGTTAACATGACGGATCTGCTTAGAGCAGGGCTGATAGAACCCGAGACACAACTGGTTTTCAAACGTCCACGATTGGGAATTACATACTCGGCGACAGTGCTCGAAAGCGGAAAACTGCAACTTGAGGATGGACGCTCGTATGCGACTCCGTCACGGGCAGCAGTCGCCGCCGCGGGTGGTTCATTGGACGGCTGGCACGCCTGGCAAACAGCGCCCGACGGTGAATTTCTAGATTCGCTTCGGCAGCGCCTGCTCGATAACGCATCAGCCGCGGCTAGGGACGCAGGTGGAGAGGTCGGTCAGGCCGCGCATCATGAGTTCCTGAAAGAGGCACGCCGGATGGCCGAGACAAGCGCACCAGTTCAGTTATCCGTGCGCGAGCTCATGACACGGTGGGGGGCGACCGGACGCAGCCCCGCTGTCGCCGAGCGGATTGGCGCCGATCTCGAGAACCACGGCCTCACGACGACTCCAGACTTCCTGAAGGTCGGCCTCGATTCAATCGTGGAGATAGCCGAGCGCACCGCCGAGGATCGTGAACCAATAGAGACCCAGTTCGAGTCGGATGCTCCGACAATTGGCGAAGTAGGCGTAACGCTCGGAAATATCCCATCAGCAAACAATGGTGTCGAGTCGTGTAACCCGCAATCCACCTTCGAGGAAGCAATCACCAAATTGCTCCTTAACGACTATTCACAGTTAGCTGTAATGACTTCACCCCGAACGATCAAGGGCGCGGTCACTTGGCAATCGATTGCACGGGAACGTCACGTAAAACCCAACGCCAGTCTCAACGATGCGATTATTGACGTTGACGTAATGCGGTTCGATACGGAACTGATAGATGTCCTCCCGATCCTTGAGCAGAACGACTTTGTATTCGTCAAGGACTTCAAGAACACCGTTACAGGCATCGTCACAACCGCAGACGTGGTCAGGGCCTATGGCCAGTTGGCAACTCCTTTCTTTCTAATCGGTGAACTGGACCAATTACTCCGTCGAGTCATATCGGAAACATTCACCGTGGGCCAAGTAGCGGCTGCGTGCGACCAGGATGGCAACCGGCGCCTGAACTCATTCGACGAACTGACCATGGGCGACTATGAGCGAGTGCTACAGATGGATTCCAATTGGTCGGAGCTGGGTTGGCCACTCGACCGAGTCGCGTTTACGACACGTCTATCAACCTTGCGTGAAGCGCGAAATGATGTCATGCATTTCAATCCAGATCCCGTACCGGAGGCATTGGTCGCGCAACTTCGACATATGATTCGATTGCTGCGGAAATACGGTGCATGACGGTTCGTACAACATTTTTCCGGGCAATCTGTGCCAGTTTAGTATCGAGTAGCGACGTAACAACATTCAGCCGTTTCGCCGGTGGCGTGTGGGGGCGCATGATCTGAGGCTGGCCCGGTCGGGTGCCCACGCTGTTGGGTCGCGTCTTATGATGGCGTCCGTGGCTATCAGGGATGCTTGTGCGGTGGTCGATGCGCTGCCCGACCCCGCGCACGTTGTACCTGTTCGGGGTGATCGCGGCGAGGACGTCGACGCTCGGGATGAGCACATCGGATGGAACGCGGTCGAGGCGGTAAGTGACGCCGTTCGGTCTGATGCAGCAGACGTCGCTGTCACGTGACGTGGTCGAGGCGGCTGCGCGTCTGAAGCTGGCCGGTCTGCTCGAGGTCCTCGTTGATGATGAGCGTCGATACGACAGCTGGCGCATCGACGAGGCGGCACACGGGCTGCCGCGTCGACAACGGGGGTGTACCGGCGCCGCTGCAACGGCGCCTGCTGTTGGTGCTGATGTGACTGGTGTGGTTTGGACGTGTCGCGGATGATTGTGGGTGGCAGGCGTAGCGGTTGGGGCCAGCGGAACTTGAAACCCTCGACGACATCGAGTCGGTCGACTCGCAAGAGCCGCCGCAGTGGCACGGCCACCTGCCTCGTTGGGACACCAGGTTCCGTGAGGCCCCAGCCCCGTCGGATCCGCCACGCCAATGTGGTGCGGTAGTCGATTGTGCAGGTCATCCCAACGGCCGACCCGCATACTCACCTCGCGCTCGACTTGCCGACCCCGACGTATCGAGCATTGGTCAGCAGAACGTCAGCACTCCTTCGTAGGTCAATTGCTGGATGCAGTCGGCGATGGCCGCCGCTGCTCGGCTATCTCGAAGAAGTACGCCGATCTCGAGGTTGCGGAACATTGCCGCCCCGGTGATGTTTGCACTGCCAATCAGAGCGATCGTCCGATCGATCACGAGCGCCTTGGCATGCATCGACGCCCCGGCAGGACGTTTCGCCGCAGGCCAGCACAGTCGGCGCGCCCTCAGATTCGGGAATGGGGAGCTGTCTCCGTTGAAACCTGGATTGTCGGCACGACTCTCACATAGCAACTGGACGAACACGCCACGGTCAACCGCACGGTGCAACGCATCGGCGAGCGTCGCTTCCGAGTACATCGCAAAACTGATCAAGAGCACGTCGCGCTCGGCTTCGTCGATCAGGCCGGCGATCACGCCCGAGTTGAGTCGCAGTGTGCTGCCGGGCAGGTCGGGTCCCGTCCATACGATGTCCAGGCTGGGCCGGATCCTTGCTGCGGCTGCCGTCGCGCCGCGCAACACGCCGGCGACCTCATCGGCTGCTGAGGCCTCAACGGCCGACAGCACGGTCGTGCAGGCGTCCCGCAACGCTCCCGCGCTTCGGCCGCGTAGTGACCGGATCGCAGACGCCCCACTCGCGGCGGCCCTCGCCAGCGCGTCGGCCTCGCCAGCCGGGATGCTCGTCGCCACCTCGACGAGAGAGTCGAGCACACCGGGAGTCACAGCGGAAACGCCAGCCCGTCACCGAGGTCGACGAGTACGCCGCGATCGAGCCATTTGTTGTTGGTCTCGCAGCTCGTCTCGGACACGAAAAGGCAGGCGTGGCAGGCGGCGAGGTGCAGCGACGGCGACTCCCGAGTGGGGGTGTGCTCGTTGCAGAGTGGATCGGACGAGCATCGCTGCGCATCGTGCATTGCGGCATCGAGAAGGCGCTTCAAGTGTTTTGTCTCGCCCAGGGATACCAATCCACCCAACGTTCCCTCGCTGTCGCTCGCCGCCGTCGACAGCAGCAGCCCCGCGGTCGGAGCGCCGGGGCGGCCGAGGTACAAGCGCTCGCGGATGCTCGCCGATGAATACCCGCACTCGAGGGAAACCTGGCGGATCAGGACGTGACTCAACGTGTGTACAAGAAGGAACCGGAGAACGCGCAGGTGAAGCTGCGGGTCCTCCCCCACCGCGATCTTCGCGGCGGTATGTGCCGCACGAAGCGCTTCGATCCGGGGACTGCCGCCAGCCTTGGCTTCCCAGTCCCGAAGGCGCCCTTCGTGGAACTCGAGGAATATGCCCTCGCCGCGCTGCTCCACCGCCGGCACCCAGTTCGCGGGCCCATTGCGCAACCGAACGAGGTTGCGCGGTTGCAGGTCGCCGCGCTCCGGTGCGCTGAGCCTGGTGAACCCCGCCAGCGCCTGTACCTCGCGCAGGCGTGACACGCGCACCACCTGGTCGATCAGGTTCGCGTATCCGTTCGGCACCTCGTCGTTCGGCACGGCGCGGAAGTCCTCGTCCTGCTTCTCGGTGGTTGGGCGCGACAGCAGGTCCCATTCGGCGTCGAGAAGGTCTGTGTCCGGCTGCCGCACGTCGGCGCGGTCCCGCCGTTTCTCGATCGCCTGCCCCAACTGGTCGGCCGGGACGTCGCGCAGACCACGCAGCTGCTCCATTCCCGCGATGATCTGCGGGACGACTTCGCGTGGTAGGTGCTCGAGAAGGCTCCAGTTCTGGTCGATGATCTCGTCGATCCCGCCGGCTTGCGGGAGATGCAGCGCGCTCGCGGTGACGCTGAACCACAGGTTGCTGGCGCCGAGGACGATCATGCGGACCGGTTGGCCGCAGGGCTCGAACGTCTGCAGGTGCGGGTGTCGGCCGCGGCAGCGGGGCAGGTTCGCGGAACCGTCTCGGCCCGAAGCCTTTTGAATGTTCGCACGCGCGCCGCAGCTTTCACAACTGATGGTTACCAGCGGCTGCAGGGTGCTCGCGGAGTCACGCATCTTCAGCTTCGGCTCCCCGCACGGCGGCCTGCCGCCGGTGGCATGCACGAACTCGAAGTATGGAAAGTCGTCGAGGTGGCCGCGCTGACAGGTCACGAGGAAGCGTGCCGGCACGCAGGCGCGTTTGTTCTTTTCCCGGGTGGTCGTCTGTCTGCCGCACCCGGTGTGCACGATCTTTGCCAGGTCCGGTCGGCGTCCCCACTTGTGATAGACGCCGAACTGATCCGACCCGTGTAGTGGGCCGAGCCGGAAACACGCCGGGCACCGAACCCATCCGGGAAACGGAGCGACCGGTACCCCGACCCTCGTCCAAGGGTCGTCGTCGGCGTCCGGATCCCAGGGCGCGGTCTTCAGCGCAACGACTTGATCGCCGAGCGCGCGCCGGACCTGTTCGAGCAGGCGCGGTTCGTGCAACACTTCCTGCCGCACCGCGCTCCACGAGTCCGTTCCGCGCACCACGACGCTCATTGACGGGAGATCCACCACCGCGCCGATCCCGGCGGTGGAGACCAGGTGGCTGGGCCGGATGTTGCCGATCCGGGTCGGGTCGGTGGCCGTGCGAACGGCGGGCCTGGTCACGGTCAGTCCTCCTCTGCGTAGCTCCACGCGGGCGCGTCCATCACGCTCGCGTCGACTGGTTGCAGTTGCAGTAACACGTCGTTCTCGACCTCCCGCATGCTCATCGGAGCGGTGAAGCTCTCCCAGGGGCCACTTCCTGGTTGCACGAGCAGCGCGGTCACGTCGGGCGAGCGTTTGTATCCGAGGGTCCCGCTGGGCAATACGCTGCGTTTCTTCGACCATGTGTCGAGCAGGTTCTGCACCCGCTGGCGGACCTCGAGCCCCAGCGGGGTGTTGTGCGTCACTCGTTCTGCTCGCCTGCCGAGCAGTTCCTTCAGCGATGCGGCGGATGCGCCGTCGAGTGGCGCGGTTTGGGCACCGGTGTTGTCCAGTGCCGGCAGCGATGAATGCCGCACGGCGGAGACGACGACGGCGGCGAGCGCGCGGTCCAGTGCGCGGTCGCTGAACGGTGTCGTCGTCACGCCCTCGACGCGTTGACCGAACGTCTGGTGCCCGTAGACGAAGGTCTCGAAGTGCCCGAGGTCGCGGGGTCGAGACCACTGCAGGAGGGTGACGACCAGTCCGGGTCGTTCCTTCACGCGGCCCACGCGGGAGGTCGCCTGGATGTACTCGGCGGTGTTCTTCGGTTGACCGGTGACGAGCATCAACCCGAGCCGCGGCACGTCGACGCCGACCTGCAGCATGCTGGTCGCGAGCAGGACGTCGATCGGGCGATTTCGTTCCCGGAACTTCGTGGCGAGGCTTCGATCGGCTCGCAGTCGATCCAGCGCGTCGGTCGAGTCGTAGGAATAGTCGAACGTCGTCTCCAGCGCGGCAAGTGTGCTCGTGATCTGGGCGCTCGGCATGCGGCTCGTGAGTTCCTGCTGCATGGGTCGGCGGCGCCGGGTGAGCACCTTGAGACTCGACAGCCGCTCGGCGACGTCGTCGTCGACGAGGCGGTGCATGCCCGCGAGTTCGCGTGTCGAGGTGAAGTAGTCGACGACGGTCATGTACGGGTCGGCCGCGTCGCGGTATTTGTCGAACAGGTACTGGCCGTGTTCGAGCAGCGCCGACATGACCCTGATCTCCACGGATTTGAGACTCTCGCCCGGCGCGCACAGTCCGCGGTAGCGGCGCGCCGGGTTCTCCTCGGACGGTGTGGTGGTCGTGGAGAAGAAGGTCTCACCGGCGTCGAGGACCTGCGGCGGGAACACGGTCAGTCCGCGGGCGAACACCTGCTCGACCTGGTCACGCGCACGCCGTACCGTCGCGGTGGACGCGACCAGGACCGGCCGGACCCGCTTCCCGTTCTGCGGCTGGCTGCACAAATCGTCGATGACGGTCTCGTACAACCCGACCATCGACCCCAGCGCGTCGCTGATCAGGTGCAGCTCGTCCTGGATGATCAAATCGGGTGGCCGCAGCCGGATCGCCGGGCTCGGCGTCACCGCGGGATAGTCGCCGACGGCGGGATGGCGCGACTTGCAGAAGCCGAACTCGGGGTTGCGCCATCCGTGCCGGGAGCACCTGCTGTCGACCTGGCCGAACAGTGTGGCGGTGGCTGCCCGCCACGGTAGCTGGGCGAACTTGTCCACCGTCCCGATGATCAACGAGGGGGTGAGCCGGTACACCTCCTCGTCCACGGTGAGAACGGGAAGGCCCTCGTCGCGAGCTTGGCGGGCGCTGAACGGGCACCCCCCTTCGGGGTCCGGGCAGAAGACCAGGACCCGGCGGCGGACATCGTCGGTGTGCATGTCCTGGCTCGCGGAGAGTTTCAGACCGCACCACGGGCATGCGACGAGTTGGAGGACACCCCCGACGGCGGCCTCGTATCCGCGCTTCTGCTCGATCTCGTCCTTCGCGTTCTCGTAGGTGTTCGGCGTGACGGACACCCCGACCCACAGCCCGAGCCGGAACGGGGTCGCACCCCACCGACCGTCGCCGCTTCCTATCCGCTCGCGGCGCAGCCACTCGCACGCGCAGATCAGTGCCGCCGCACGCTGGAACTGCTGCGCCGTCAGCAGCCGCAAGGTGTAGCGCATCAGCACCGCGACCCCGTCGGTGCCGTCGCGCGCCTCTTCCCCCGAGCCGACGATCCCCTGCAACCGGCGGATCGCGAGCGTGTACGCGGTCAGGCCGAGGTATGCCTCCGTCTTGCCACCGCCGGTGGGAAAGAACAGCAGCTGCACTTGCCCGTCGAGGTCGTCGCGATGCGCGTCCTCATGGTCGGGGTCGGTGAGTCCAGGCAGGCACAACAGCACGAACGCGAGCTGGAACGGCCGCCAGCTGCGCTGTTTCGGCACCTCGTACTGGCGCAGCAGCTCGCCGAGCGTGCGACTCGGGTCGGCGGCGCGTCGACGCGACACCTCGCTGCGGACGCGTTGCAGGGCCATCGCCTGGTTGGCGAAGCGGAACGCCTCACGAGCGATACCGTTGTCCGCCAGCAGTGTGATCGCGCGTTCGAGCCGGTCCGCGACCTCGCGTGCGGTCGTGAGTGCGTCTTCTCCCGCGGGCGCATATCGGGCGATCTCCGGTTCCGATAGCCGCAGCTCCTGTTTCTTCAGCCACTGCCGGTAGCCGTCCACGAGCGGCGCGAGCGCGCGGATCAGATCGTCGCGGGCGAGGTCCGGGCTGCCGAGCCGGGCCATGTCGAGGATCAGTCCGGGCATTTTGTCGGCATCGCCCGGGACAACCAGCGGAACCTCGGCCCTGGGGAAGCAGGTGGTGGTGAGGCGCCAGGCGCGGCGCTCGCCTGCGCGCACATCGGCTTCGACGGCGCACTGCCGACCGTGGGCGTATTCGCGTCGCTCGCGGTAGAGCAACTCGAGTGCTCGGCGCTCGTCGTCGGAGGTGTCGGCGAGAGGCTCCGGCAGGTCGGGATCGTTGTGCCCGAGGAAGATCGCGCTGTCTCCGTCGAGCGCGGTCGCGCCCAGCGCCACCTGATACATCCTCGCGGTATCCGGCGACGACTCCGGCAGCTGCTGATAGTTCACCACCGCGACGTCGACGATCCGCCGCTGCCCACGGTGCCGCACGGTCCACTTCAACAGCACATCCTCGAACCGCGGATCGGGAATTCCCGTGTCATCACCCTCGCTGCGTACCTCGATCTCGACCGAACCGCCGCAGGGCTCCCGCTTCCACACCATCCTCGGTCTGCCTTGTTCGGTCTCGTGGATCTCGGAGGCCACCCGCCGGTAGCGGCCCCAACTCGCCGAGACCACAACGATGTCGACGTCGTGCGCGACAGAGAACGACATACCCATCGACGCGGCGGCGCGCCCGCCCGCGCGGACCGTCGCCTCCGGCGGCTTGTCCTGATCATCGGCGTCACCGGCTCCGGGCTCGCCGACGTCCGTCATCAACGGGTCGCCGAGTGGTAAGAGCGCGCCCTGCGAATCGTCCGTCGGCTCCTGTGGAACGCCCCCGCGGAACGGGGCGAGGCGCCCGATCAGGTAGCGCTCCGCCGGGACCGTGCCGGGCGGTAACTCCTCGTCGGCCACCTCATCCCACGGTCCGTGCAGGTCACGCTTCAATCGGGCCTCGAGTTCGTCCCGCACCTGGACAGACGTCACCGCCCCCCGAGTCGAGTCGATGGTCATGTCCGTCCCCCCTGAGCGGTCGAGTCGGGTCGACCCTATGTGACGGCACCGACATCCCGCGGCGAACAACACGGTTGCAGTCGAGCCGGACACGCGATGCGGCCGTGCCGGCGATCTGCGCCCGGTCCGTGAACCCGGCGCTCTCCCGTGGATGCGGTGTTCGGCTTGCGGGGTCGGCGGTACCGGATGTCGAGGCTCGTGAAGCTACGTCGGGGTGTGTGAGGCCCGCTCGGCGGCGTAGCGGCGTTGGTTCTCCTCGAGCAGCCGGTCGAGGAGTTCGAATCGTGCGGCGGGGCTGAAGGTCCAGCGCGTGCCGATCGATGTGCGGTGGTGCCCGATCTCGGGGTCGAGATCCGACCACCCGTAGGCGTCGAGGACCGCGTGATCGATCTGAGTATGGATGTCGCGCAGGTTCACGATCGCCGGATCATGATCGGACGGGTCGTGCACATGGTTGTAGGCGGTGGTCAGGCCCCAGCTGCGGCCGAGCATGAGTTCGCGACGCTCGGTGTCCAAGCGCTCGCCAAGGATGCTCAGGAGCGGCGTCGGTTCGGGCCTGGGGAGGGTGAGGAACACATCCGATGGGGAGTAGTTGATATCCGCCCTCATCGTCGACGAGTAGCGGAGCACCCAGATGAAGTGGACGTTGGAGGAAAGTGTAGCGAGCGATGCGAAGTCATCAAGCGCGAACACCGCGCATTTATGTGCGAATACCGGACCGGTCGGGACGCGGACAGGCATCACGGCGCTTCCGACGAGCGAGATTGCCAGCACGTGGTCGACGTCGGCGATCGCGGCGTAGAGCTCCGGTCGACTCCGCGTGAACAGCCACCAGTTTTCGCGTGTGCGCACCTCGGGATTCTTGTCCCGTTCGGGCTTCACGGTGCGTCGCACGATGTCGATGAGGTCCGGGTAGGATTCGGCGCGATCCAATAACCAGTCGCGGAAGTTTATGATCCATCGGCTGGCCGACTGGTCCGGGCGTTGGTTGAGGTCTTTGCCGATCACGTAGGGTGCGAGGGCTTCGGCGTTTCGGCGGTAACGCTCGATGAGTCGCGCGGCCTCCTCGTGGGCGAGGGTGAATCCGAGGCCAAGCACGTAGGATCCGATGAACGCGGTGTCCTCGTTCTCCGCGAGCCGATGTTTTGGTCCGGTCACGCGCCCGACCGGTTGGAGGTCGGCGCCGATCTGCGGGACGAGTTCGCCGTCGAGCACCCGCTCTCCGGAAGCGGCGATTGGCGGCGCGCTGGCCCACACCTCTACGATTTCGAGGTTGGCGCTGGTCGAGGGCCACGGATGGCTATTCACTCCCATGCGAAGTCCGAATCCGCGCTGAACTGCCTGGGCGAGGCCGACTTCCAGGGTGTCGCCTTGGGTCAGGGTGTTGGTGCAAATGTATCCGAGTTGCCCACGCGAGTTGAGTAGGCGCTGTGCCCGCAGCACGAACCGCGCCGCCAAGTCGGCGCTTCCTTTGATACAGCCCCCGTCGTGTCGCTGCAGCCACGCGGCGTGGTCCTTGCCGAGCGCGCCGGTGATCTTCTGTCCACCGAGGAATGGCGGGTTTCCCACGATGACGTCGAAGCCTGGGTCGTCGTTGTCGGCGAGGACCTCCGGGAACACGAGCGGCCAGTGCAGGGGCAACCGCTCGGCGATCCCCGGTGGCCGCCCGGCTTGAATCAGCTTCTGCGACGGCCCGCGTAGCGCGTCGATTCCGGATTCCAGGCGGTTTCCGATCTCGATCCCCGCAGCGATGAACGCACTCTCCGACTTTTTCGCGGCCGCGCCGGCATTCGCCAACCCGACGCCGGTGAGGTAGTCCGCGACCAATTCCAGATCGTCGGTGACGGCCCGGGCTTCGGCGAGCAGGCGCTGCTTGAACTCCACATCGCGAAGCGTCGACACGCCATGCGCGGCGATCCGACGCCGTGTGTCGGCGGCCTCCGCGAGGGTGGAATGCCAGGTGTCGGAGAAGTCGAAGCCCTCCTCGTGCAGCCGGCGGCCGATGTCGGGGTCGATGTGCAGCCTGTCGAGTTGCTCGGTGTTGACGATCCCGAGCAGGCTGTCGCCGACGACGAATCGATCGTCGAGGAAGCCGAAGGGGCGTTCGCGGTCCATGGTGACCAGCCACAGCGACAGTTTGGCCATCTCCACCGCGAGCGGGTTGATGTCCACGCCGTAGAGACAGCGGTCGGCGATCTCGCGGCGGGCGGCGAGCAACGTCGGCGGGACCTCCGTGTCGGCGTAGCCGGTTGCGGCGCGGTTCTTCTCGCGCAGCGCTGACTCTTCACCCTCCTGCGCGCGTGACTCCAGCAGTCGGTCGGCGAGGAAGCGGCACGCCGCGACAAGGAAGGCGCCGGAGCCCATCGCAATGTCCGCGACGCGCAGGTTGCGGATGTCCGCGCTGGGCCGCACGACCCATTCGGCCCGGTCGGCGGTGTCGAGCGGACCCGGGCGATACACCAGCGGCTCGAGTGCACCCGCGACGATGCGTTCGGCCAGTTGTGGTGGTGTGTAATGGGTTCCGGTCGAGGCACGTCGCGTGCTAGGGGCGACGTAGCGTCGGCCCGGGAGGGTGACGATCGGCATCTCGCGGTTGTCGCGGCGTAGCGCGGGCGCGACTACCCGGAGGACGTCCAGCGCGGTGTCGTGGTCGCCGAGGATCTTGGTCAGCACCGTGTCGTCGATCATGTCGCGCAGCCGGGCCTCGGCCTTGCTCGCCGTCCAGCCGGTGCGCTTGCGCACCTGGTCGGCGATGGTCGGCGGCACCGCGTCGACCCAGGTGCGGACCTCGGAAATCCCGAGTTCGCAGGGTTGCTTGGGCCGCGGCCAATCCCTCGGACGTTCCAGGTGCACGACCACGTCCGTCGCGGTGCGGACCTCGAGCTCCAGCAAGCCCTCGTAGACGTAGCCGATCTGCTCGACCCCGAGCGCCCGGAATGTCAGGCGCCGCAGTTCCTTCCGCTTGCCGGAGCCGAGTTCGACGTACTGCACGGCGCGCAGCATCCGTCGGACGGTCCGGTCGTCGATTGCCGGTGGGCGGGCCTCGGCGAGGGTCTGCCCCGCCCCGCGTCCCTCCAGCCACGGGTATACGTCCGGGTCGAAGAGGCCGCCACCATACGCGGGAAACCGGATATCCTCGTGCGCGACGCCGCCGTGCACCGCGCGGGCCGTGGCGAGCAGCCGGTGCCAGGCCCCGGTGCGATGCTCCAACGTCTGCTCGCCGTAGAGGGCGGCGTGGTCGCTGAGTTCCGCTTCGAGCGTGCCGACGCTGTAGGCGTCGTCGTAGAGGTCGTCGTCGCTGGGCAGCAGTCGGCGTTCCTCTGCGAAGAGCACGAAGATGATCCGCATCATCACCGTCACGACGCCGGCGTACAGTTCGTCGTCGTCGACATTCGCGAGAAGCCGTCCGCCGGAGTTCGCGTCGAGCCGATCGAATGCCGCGAGCAGCAGCTCGACCGCGTCGCGCACCTGGACGCCGAGCTGATCGGTGATCTCCTCCTGCCGCTGCGAGCTTTCCACCAGCAGCTCGGGTAGCCGGTCCGCGTCGGCGACGCCGAGAAACCGCTTGCGTTCGAGCAGCGCGACGAACGCGGCGAGGCTCTCCGGTTCCTCGCCGAACAGGCCGGCATCCCACACGGCCGCGCCCATCGCGCCGCCGCGCGGCGCCCAGACGATCGCCCACCAGCGGCCGTCGGTGACGAGCCCGACCGGGACGTCGCGGGCACGCAGCAGCACCGCGAAGCGCTCCACCGGACTCGCCGTCCAGGAACCGGTGGTGGTGCGCGACAGCGGGTGTGACCCCCACGCCGTCACCATCCCGAGCAGACGGTATTCCGATTCGGGCGCCTGCTCGTCCTCCTCGTCCGCGGCAGCCTGCTCGACGCGGAACGCGAAGTCGGCCCGAACGAGCTGGTTGTGCTCGGCGACCGGCGCCGTCATCGCCTCGGGCAGTTCGTCGGCGCGGCGGGGTCCCCAGTCGAGCACGTCGTCGAGCACCGTGTCGATGAACTCGCGTCGCGCGTCGCCGTGCGAGCGGAGCATCGTTTCGGCGTCCACGCGAACCTGAGCGCGCGTCGCCGTCGGCACCGCCGGCATCGTGTCGCCGAACACGCGGGTGAGCACCGGCATGGTGAGGAAGGGTCCCGACGTCTGCAGCAGCTCCAGCCACCCGTGGGCCTTCCTCACCTCCGTCCGAGCCGTCCTGCGACGCATCGTCATTCCCCCCGCTCGTCGGGAACGATCACCGCGACCGCGAACGGGAACACCAGCTCACGCACCGACTCGTAGCGCGCGGTGACCGCCGCGAGCTCGCGGGCCTCCTCCTCGTCGAGGCCCTCCAACCTCGTCCGCCACGCCTCGCGGTCTCGCGTGACCTGGCCGCGCTCGTCGGCGTCGAGGTCGTCGAAACTCAACTGCACGCTCCCGTCGCCGTCGAGGGCCGCCTGCAACGTGTGCCGCAGTTGGGTGAACACACCGCGGGTACGTTCGAGCTCGTCGGCGCGCCGCAGGGTGAGCGACCTCTCCAGGCTCGCCACCCGCTCCTGCGCACGAGCCTGCACGTCGGCGGCGAGTAGCGCCTCGACCCGCTCCCATTCGTCCGCCACCCGCGCGCAGTCTCGTTGCGCGGCGAGACGGCACGCGTCGGGCTCGAGCGCGTCCTCGATCGCCGTCCGCAATGCGGCGAACCGGGGTTGCTCGAGTTCGAGCCGGCGGCCGCGTCCTTTCGCGGCGAGCGCGCGGCCGGTCAGCATGATCTCCTCGTGCAGTCGTGCGCCGTCGCTGCCGACCACGACCAGGCGTGCGAACACCGCGATCAGCGGGTCGTCGATGTCGGCCTCGGCCGGTAGCGAGGCACGCACGGCGGCAACGCGGTTCAACTCGGCGGCGTCACCCCACATCGCGCTGCGCAGCAGGCTGGTGGCCTGCGCCACCAGCGGGTACTCCAGGTGGGCGTACACGACATCCGGACCGGCGCACGACGCATCGAAGGTGAGTGGTCGGTCGACACCCGTGAGCGGGTCGGGAAGATCGGTCAACGTGCGTTCCCACCCGGCGCGAAGCGCGGGCGGCTCGATGATTCCCGGTTCCCGTTCGCGCAGGCGCGGCTGTTGGGCCATCGCCAACGCGGTGTCGACCACGCGGCGGACGTTGGCGGCGCCGACATGCAGGTCGGCGACGCTGCGGTCGAGTTGGGTGCGCAGGCCGGCGATCTGTTTGCGAAGGTCGCGTTCGGCACGCAAAAGCTGGGTGCTCGGATGTGCGGTGACGGCGGTCGGATCGACCAACACCGGCCGACCGAGCATCTGTGCCTCGACCGCGCCGGCGAGCACGGGATTGACGCTGCCCAAGTCCTCCCGCTCCACGGCAACCTTCGTGGCAACCCGGCTGAGAAACTCGAGGTCCGCGTCGAAGGAATGCGCGCCCGCATGCCGCCAGTCGGCCCCGACAAAGTGGCTGACCAGCACCTCCCGAGTCTGCCCGTGCCGATCGACCCGGCCGATCCGCTGTTCGAGCCGATTCGGGTTGAACGGGATGTCGTAGTGGATCACGCGATGGCAGTGCAGCTGTAGGTCGATACCCTCGCTCGCCGAGTCTGTCGCGAGCAGGATCCGAACCGGATGGCGGTCGGGCGGGGCCTGGAACGCCGCCTTCAGGTGATCGCGTTTGGTGTCGTCGAGGCCGCCGAAGAGCAGTCCCAGGCGGTCGCCGCCGAGCCCGGCCGCGTCGATGAGTTCGGCAAGCCATTTCTGGGTGTCGACGTACTCGGTGAACACGATGACCCGTTCGTCGAGGTCACGCAGGGTGCGCAGCTCGTCGAGGAGCCCGCGCGCCTTGCTGTCGGCGGGACCGACCGCCTGCTGCGCCCACCGCTCCAACCCGGCGAGGAGCGCCGGGCTCCCATGATCGGGCGCAGTGCCGTCACCGGTCGCGAGGAGGAATTCGAGTTCGGCCTGCGCACCGGTTTCGTCGTCGACGAGGTCGTCGTCCCAGCCCATCGCCTCGAGCAGATATTCGGGGAGCTCCGCGGTGGTGGACGTGTCCCTCTCCAGGGTCTGCTTGTGCGCCTGCAAGGTCCGCGCGAACGCGAGCGGTGAGGAGAACATGCGCTTCTTGAGCAGCAGAGCGACCAGGTCGTTCGCCCGCACCCGGTCGGCGCGCACCTTCCTGCGGCGGGCGCGCAGGTAGCTCTCGAGCAGGTCGTGGCCCTCGCGTTCGGCGTCGGTGTAGTGGACCTCGATCGCTCGGGTGCGTCGACCGTGGAACCGCGGCGCACCGTCGTCGTCCACGATGTCGTCCTTGAGTCGGCGAATCATCACCTCGCTCAACACCTTCGGGTCCGGATCCACACCCTTGGTGAAGCGTTGCGGATCGAGCATCTCCAGCAGCGCTTGCCAGGACTCGCGGTACCCGTTGTGCGGTGTCGCCGACAGGAACAGCCGGTGCTTGCCGAACTCGCCAAGTCGGCGCACCGCACGGGTCTGCAGACTGTCCACCGCGTAACCGCCCGCCTTGCGCGGCGCCGGCGGGGCGCAGTGGTGCGCCTCGTCGACGATCAACAGATCGAAGAAGCCGGGGTGACGGGACTCGTCGGTGAGGACCTCGTCGAGCAACCGTTGCACTCGCGGGGTCCGCAGCCATTGCAGGCTGATGATCGTGCGGGGGAAGACGGTGAACGGGTTGGCCAGCAGCCCGTGCGACCGGCGCAGGTCGCGCAGTGCCTGCGCGTCGAGGACGACGAAGTCGAGCCCGAACTTTTCGGCCATCTCGTCGCGCCACTTGCCGGTCAACGACGCCGGGCACACGACAATCATTCGGCGCGCGCGGTGCCGCAGCAGCAACTCCTGCGCGACGAGTCCCGCCTCGATGGTCTTGCCGAGGCCGACGTCGTCGGCGATGAGCAGGTTCACGCGCGGCATCGCCAACGCCCGCGCCACCGGCGCCAGCTGATAGGTCTCGATCGTGATTCCGGACCGAAACGGCGCCTGCAAGGTCTTGGTGTCGGCACTCGCGATGGTCCCCCACCGCACCGCGTCGAGGAAGGCACCCAGACGCTGGGGGTCATCGAAGCCGTCGATCCTGACTGCCGGGAGCTTCGCGGCGGAGACAACCTCGCGACCCGGCTCGATCTCCCACACGACGGTGAGATCCCTACCGAGATCCTCATCGCTGACACTGCTCAACGTCACCAGCGTTCGGCCCGGCAACTCGGTCGGCGACAGTTCGTCGACGGGCTGACGGCTACGGCTGACGTCGGACACCACCCACTGCTGGCCGCGGACGCGAACAAGTTGGCCGACCTCAGGATCGTCGAGTGCTGCTGTCACGTCGACGACGTTATCCGGCCAATGCCTGCAAGCGTTCAATAGCCTCGCGGCGAGGTACCCGCGCAGCGCGTGTCACCGTGACCGTCACGGCTGGGTGACGACGTCCCTCGGTATCCGCCCAATGCCGAGCGGGGTAGTGCACGATAGGAACCCATGAAAACCCTCCACACCGCAGAGGAGTGCGACACGCCAGGCGAAGGGACCCTCGTCAGCATCGGCTATGAAGGGAAGTCCGTCGACGATCTCATCGCCCGGCTGCGGCAGCAGGACGTCCGAGTTCTGGTCGACGTGCGGCTGACCCCGCTGAGCCGCAAGCCAGGATTGTCGAAGACGAAGCTCTCCCAGGCACTCCACGCAGTGGGGATCGTGTACGTCCACCACCGGGCACTCGGCAACCCGAAGGACAACCGGGCCGGCTTCCGTGCTGGGCAGCCAGAGTCTCGCGCACGGTACCGCGACGTCCTCGACAGCGTCGCCGCGACCGACGCACTCGCCCACGTCTGCGAGCTTCTCGACGCCGGCGTGGTGGCCCTTCTCTGCTTCGAGCACGATCACGCCGAGTGCCACCGCGACATCGTCGCGCACAGGCTCCTCGAAGCCCGGCCCAACGCGTCTGTGGTGCACGTATAGCTAGAACAGGGCCTGCTCGGCCTTCGGGTACCACACGCCAAGAACCGAGAAGGACCGGCGATGCAGATTCTGGTTGCCGACGTAGAAGTGGACGTCGCGGTCGGGTGAGAGCATCGTGTCGCGCCACTTCTCGAGTAGCATCTCTCGGGCGCGGGCGTCACCGTCGGACTTCAGCCACCGTCGGCCGGCTTGGCCCGCTTCCCAATCGAGGACCTTCTGGTGGTGGTGGCCCTTGCACTTTGGGGACGCACATCGGTAACGGTAGCGGACAGCGAACGGTGCCGGCTCCAGCGGCTTCAGCGAGGTGCCGAACAGATCGGGGGCCGACGCCTTGTCGATCTTCGCCTGCTCTCCTGCGGTCCACGCGTCACCGTCGACTACCGCGGTCTCGACGTCGGTCGGTTTGATCAGTCCCAGTGACGGTGACGGTGTCCCCATGCCACCTACTGGGTTCTGGGTGAGAAGGTCACACATCGTGGTGGCGCCGATGAGATCACCGAGGGCCAGTCGTCGGCGCTGCCAGCTATGAGCCGAGTCCAACCACTCCACGTGTTCCAGCTCGTCCTGGCGGGGCTTGAACGACTCGGGGCGGTTGTCGTTCGAGTGCTGGTAGGTCCCGTTCACGCGCAGGATCTCGTACTTCTTGAACTGCTTGTCGAAGTCCTCATTGCGGAACTTCACGGGGTACAGGCGGATCCACTCGGGCTGCCCTCGATCGAGTCTGACGCCTGCGACGCAGACGGTCTCACCGTACGTCTCGCTCGGGTTCGGGTAGGTCTTCACGGTGACCATGACCTCGGCCGTCTCGTCCGCAAAACGCGGCGATGTCATCCCAACCAACACGCCCCCCAAACTGGTCGGTCACCCTTGACGTCTACCCGCCGCAGCGTAGACCGCTCGCACCGTCCACATACAGATAACAGAGGCGAGTCGGCCAGGCTTCTGAGCGGCTCCAGTCACTATCCCGGTACTCACCGGACTCCGCGTCGGGTTCCTCCGGTTCCGGGCCCGCCGGGTAGCCGGGCGGGCGCAGCAGCTCGTCGCCGGCGAGCACCTGCGCGCACACGACCTCGTCGTCGTCACCCTCGTCGACGTACGAGTTCGGCCCCATGTCGAGGACGAACGCGGTCGGCTTGTCGCGCAGGCTGTCGACCAGCCACGCGACCATCGCCTCCCAGGAGATCGGCGGGGATTCGGTGAACTCGCTCATGCCCTTGTTGTATCAGCGACCACCGACAAGTTTGCCCGTCCACCTCCTCCCACCTGCGCAAACGCCTACGCCCGCGTCACCCGCCACACCACATCCGCCCCCTCGACCTACCCGACCTTGCCATGCGTGTGGTCGTGCTCAGCCAGCGGCGTGCGCGCGATCGCCCAGCGCCAGCAGATACTCCCACGCGTCGGCGACGATCGCGTCGAGGTCGGTGTGCTCGGGGCGCCAGCCCAACTCGGCGATTGCGCGCTCGCTCGACGCGACGAGCACCGCCGGATCGCCCGCGCGGCGCGGCGCGTCGTGCGCGCCGATGGGCGCCCCCGTGACCCGCTCGCACGCCGAGATCACCTCGCGGACGCTGAAACCGGCGCCGCTGCCGAGGTTGTAGATCCGATGCGACCCGGTCGCCGCCGATTCCAGTGCAAGCAGGTGCGCCTCGGCCAAATCCCGGATGTGGATGTAGTCGCGGATCGCGGTGCCGTCCGGGGTGGGCCAATCGGTGCCGAACACCGAGATCGCGTCGCGCCACCCGGCCGCGACCTGCAGCACCAGCGGGATCAGATGGGTCTCCACGACCCGGTTCTCGCCGAAGCCGGCGTAGGCCCCCGCGACGTTGAAGTACCGCAGGCTCGTCGCGGCGAACCCGTGGGCGACCGCATACGACGTGATCGCGTGATCGATGGCCAGCTTGCTCGCACCGTACGGGTTCGTCGGGCGGGTCGGCGCGTCCTCGGCGATCGGCGAGGACTCCGGCTCGCCGTAGGTGGCCGCGGTCGAGGAGAACACCAGGCGCACGGTGCCCGAGGCCCTCATCGCCTCGAGCAGACCGAGCGTCTTGACCACGTTGCCGTACCAGTACTCCTGCGGCGCCACCACGGACTCACCGACCAGCGAGCGCGCCGCGAAGTGCAGGACGCCGTCGAAGCCGCCGCCG
>DATDBL010000326.1:0-24335 GCA_036524855.1 Aldersonia sp.
CGCCGCGAGGCCGTGCTCGCCGAGGCGGCCGAGGAAGCCTCGGCGAGCCGACCCGGGTCGGTGCATTACCACACCGTCGACGTGCGCGACTACGACAACGTCGACGAGACCATGGGCAGGATCTGGGAGGCGCACGGCCCGCTCACCGGCGTCCTCAACAACGCCGCCGCGAACTTCATCGCCCAGACCAAGGACCTGAGCCCGCGCGCGTTCGCGGCGATCACCGGCACGGTGATGAACGGGTCGTTCCACACCACCCACGCGGCGGGCAAGCGCTGGATCGCCGAGGGCCTGCCCGGCAGCATCCTGTCGACGCTCACCACGTGGGTCTGGACGGGGTCGGCCTTCGTGGTGCCGTCGGCGATGGCCAAGGCCGCGGTGCACTCGATGACCATGTCGCTCGCGGTGGAGTGGGCGAAGTACGGCATCCGGGTCAATGCCCTTGCCCCCGGACCGATTCCCACCGACTACGCGTGGGAGATGCTCAACCCGACCGACAAGAGTTCGGTCGGCGCGACGCAGGCCGATCAGATCCCGGCCGGTCGCACCGGCACGATCGAGGAGCTCGCGAACCTGACCATGTTCATGCTGTCGGACGCGTGCGACTACCTCACCGGTCAGACCATCGCGATGGACGGCGGTCAAATGCTCGCCGGCCCCGGCACCTTCGCCGGCCTGACCTCCCTCTCGGACGCGGACTGGGACAAGATCAAGGAAACCAGCAAGGCGGCCAGCGCCAACACCAAGGCGCAGCGCTCGGTTTGAGGCGCTGCGCGCCTGTGAGTGGTCTTGGAGTCCGGTCAGGGCGAGCGACTCACGACTGTGCGGTCCGCGCGGACGCCGAACCCGCCCAGACCATGGCATGTCGCGCACCGCGTACACGCGCCGCGCACATTGCAAGGTGCGCGACGCGCACACAACGTGCGCGACGTTCGCCGCTGCACGCCCGGGTCGTGAAACGGAAATGGAGACCACCCTGACAGGACCGTTGACCGGACTGAAGGTGATCGAGGTCGGCTCGATCGGTCCGGGGCCGTTCTGGGCGATGCTGCTGGCCGACCTGGGTGCCGACGTGATCCGCCTCGACCGGGCCGAGGGTGCGGGACTGGTCGGGCCCACCGCCGACTTTCGCGCCGAACTGCTGCACCGCGGGCGCCGGTCTTCTCGCGCTCGGCGTGCTGTCGGCGTTGTTCGAGCGGCAGTTCTCCGGGCGCGGCCAGGTGGTCGACGCCGCGATGGTCGAGGGTGCGGCACTGCTCGCGACGCCGTTCTTCGGCTTCGCCCAGTCGGGGACGCGGAACCGCGAACGCGGCACCAACCTCGTAGACAGCGGCGCACCCTTCTACGACGTCTACGAGACCGCCGACGGTCGCTGGCTGAGCGTCGGGGCGCTGGAGCCGCACTTCTACACCGACCTCGTCGAACTGCTCGAACTACCCGCGGATCTGCCCGCCCAGTACGACCGCGCGCACTGGCCGCGGATGAAGGAACTCATCGCCGACGCCGTCCGCACCCGCACCCTGCAGGAGTGGCTCGACGCGGCCGCGGGCCGCTCCCCGTGCATCGCACCCGTCCTCGACGTAGACGAGGCACCGAAGCATCCGCACCTCGCCGAGCGCGGCACGTTCGTCGAGGTCGACGGGATCGTCCAGCCGGCACCGGCGCCGCGGTTCAGCCGTACCCCCGCAACCGTCGACCGGCATCCACCGCTCCCGGGGGAACACACCATCGAGATCCTGACCGACTGGGGTATCGACCCCGATCGGATCACGGAATGGGTCCGCTCGCAGGTGGTTCGACAGACCACCGCCGACGAATGAAGAGGGGATAACAGACGAATCCGATGGGACTGGCGACCTGGCTGCGTCGGCGCGCGGAGCGTGACGGGAATCGGCCCGCGCTCACGTTCGCCGGCGAGACGATGTCGTTCGCGGCACTGCAGCACGAGGTCGAGGCCGTCGCCGACGTTCTCGCGGCCTGCGGAATCGTCCCGGGTGACCGCGTCGCCTACGTCGGCGACAACCACAGCCGATTCCTTGTCGCGCTGTTCGCCACCGCCCGGATCGGCGCGATCTTCGTTCCCCTGAACTTCCGCTGCACGGGTCACGAACTGGCGCACAACATCCAAGACAGCGACGCCCGGCTGCTGATCGCCGACGAGGCACACACCGCCCCCGTCGACGAGGTACGCGCGGGACTCGACGTGCAACGCTGGCTGCGGCTCGGGGCGAGCGTGGATGGGTGGGACAGCCTCGACGACCTGCTCGCGCAGCGACCGCCGCACATGCCGGAGGTCGACGTCGACCCCGACGCCCCCGCGCTCATCCTGTAACCCTCCGGCACCACAGGCAAACCCAAGGGCGCGGTGCTCACGCACCGTAATGTGTGGACCAGCAACGTCAACTGGATGCTCGCGGTCAACTACAACGCCGAGCACATCGCACTGACGTCGGCACCGCTGTTCCACTCGGGCGGCCTGTGCGTCATGACGCTTCCGACGCTCATGGTCGGCGGCCACGTGATCGTCCACGAGAGTTTCGATGCGGGCGCGCTGCTCGACGACGTGGAACGATACCGAGTGACCTCGCTGTTCATGGTGCCCGCGATGATGCTGTTCGTCAGCCAACACGAGCGCTTCGAGGCTGCCGACTTGTCGAGTGTCGAGATCATCGTCGCCGGCGCGGCTCCGATGCCGGAACCGATGCTGCGACTCTACGGCGCCCGCGGCATCCCGGTCAGCCAGTGCTGGGGGCTCACCGAGGCTGCGACCGGCGCAACCTTCCTGGGCACGGATCGTGCCCTCGACAAGCTCGGATCGTGCGGTACCGCCGGCGTGCTCAACGCGGTGCGGCTGATCGACTCCAGGGGCAACGAACTCACGACTCCCGGCGTACACGGCGAACTGTGTGTGCGCGGCGACACGGTCACACCAGGCTATTGGAACATGCCGGAGGCGACCGCAGCGGCGCTCAGCCCGGACGGTTGGTTCCGTACGGGCGACGTCGCCTACCAGGACGAGGACGGCTTCTACTACATCGCGGACCGGCTGAAGGACATGATCATCAGCGGCGGCGAGAACGTGTATCCCGCCGAGGTGGAAAGCGTTCTGTACGGCCACCCCGCGATCCGCGAGGTCGCCGTCATCGGCGCACCGGACGAACGATGGGGCGAACGGGTCGTGGCGGTGGTCGTGGCGGCTCCAGGTACGACGCTCGATCTCGACGAGTTGCGGGACTTCGGGTCCGCCGCGCTTGCCCGCGAGAAACTCCCCCTGGAACTGCGCCTCGTCGAAGAGCTTCCGCGCAACACGACAGGCAAGGTGCTCAAGCACGAGCTGCGGGCGACCACCACCGCGTAAGCCTTCCTCGTCGAGTTCGAATCGGCTGGGCCACCACGCGATGGCAACCAGCCGGGTCGAACTCGCTCGTCGATGCGGTGCTTTTGTTGTGTTCGGGGCTGTAGTAGACGACCGCGAACTCCACCTGTGGGCCCTCGAGGCGGCCAGCGCCGGTTCGGCCGCCGGATTTCGAAACGGCGATCGATCGACGAGCCGTTCAGGCGGAGTGTCGCAGGCTCGACAACACGCGGATGGCGTCGCTGAGCCAGATCATCTGGTCAGGATTCTCGGCCGCCAGCCCCATCTCGATGTACTGGCGGATGAGCATGGACGGCGTGATGCCGAGCTCCGCCGATACCTCGCGGACGTGCCGGCGCATCTCCGGGGTCCACTTGAGCGACGTGGTCACAATGCCCTGCGCACTTTCCACGACTCGATCCCAGCTTGCCGGATGAGCGCCTTCGCGCCGGGCCACCACTCGTGCGCACCAGGATAATACTGTCATATTACCTTGCGTCGTGTTCGGCACGACGCCCGTTGCGCGTCACGCCCCAGTCGCACGCTCGCGCGAGCAGGTCGCCCCGGAAGCGACGGGCCGGGTCCGCCAGGTCTGGTCCTGGACCACGGTGTGCGTGACACTTGGCTGGGTAAGAAATGGTCGCCGTGATGGGCGACGGACCGTGGTGAACAGCCGCGGCCATGGTAGCTCGATCGCGGCTGGGACCGGCCCACGGCACGACGGGTGCGCCAGCGCAAGGTGCGCGCCGTCGCGGCACGGCGGACGCCAGCGGATCGCAGATGCCACAAGCAGTTTGCGTATGCGACGGCACTGTGCGTCCCGCTCGGCCCCTCCGCACACCACGATCACCAGGCCAGGACCCACAACCTGCAAGTCATAACCCGTGAGTGGTTGACGAGTCCATAGCACAGTTTCGCTCGTAACACACAGGGCGTCACGCCCGAGCGACCTCGAAGGGTTCCAGCCGGAAACCCTTGCTGTCGAGGCTATTCGGGCGCTTTGCGAGGATGCCAGTGCCACCGCCGCCATCGCCGCACCGCAGTCGCGCAGTCCGCCACTGGAACCCATCGAGGCAACTGCGGTCCGCGCGATCCTGCGAGCAGCAATCGTGAGGTGGTTCAACGGGCCGCAGGGCGTCACCACGGCCAACGCAGGGCCGTTCAATTCGTCGTTCGACAACACTTCGGAACGACGCGGTGTGTTGTGGCCCAGCGAGAATCGGGCACTCCCGGGCGATCAGACCGGAACCGCCGCTGTGGAGCCTCGACCTGGGTCCACCGCCACGGCCAGCACCGCCGAGGTCGCAGAATCCGGCGCTGTGGTCTGCGATCCGTCCACCGCGACGATGGGCGCAGCGACGACTCTGACCGGCTGCAAAAGCCCAGGTCAGGGCGTTGTCGGCGCAGAGTCTACGAAAAGTGCTGCAGAAACGCCGATTTCGACCTTGCCCTCCCCTCCCTATCCTGCAGCGCAACAACCGCAATACGACAGCGAGGTGGCGGAGGTGTCGCAGACCAACGACCGGCATTACCGCGCATTGCGGGCAGCGCTGAAACGCTCCCCGATGCGTGGGTCTGTCATATCTGCGGTGGCGCAATCGATCCCGATGCACCTCGCGGGTCTGCCGGTGAGTGGACCGCCGATCATCTCGACCCGACGGCCACGGGTGGCGACCTCTGGGGCGACCTCGCACCGGCCCATCGCGGGTGCAACGCCCGACGCTCGGACGGCAGGGTCCACGTCGGCAGAGGGCAGCGCGCGCACCCCCAGGAGGTCGAGGAACCGGCGTTCTCGGCGAGCCGCGACTGGCACCGCGCCGACCCGTTCGCCGAGCAGCCGGGGCCGTTTCGGCCCCCGGCGCGCGAAGGTGCACTGAAGGTCTCAGGTTCGTAACGATTCATCACGCCCGAAAATGCGTCCCAGCCTAAGCCAGCCTAATCCTGACTAGTCAACCGATCGGACGGTCGGGGTTCTCCCGCGCAAAATGCACCGCGTGACATGCCGCGGTGTCCGCCGAAGCATGCACAATGAACCTCGTTCGCCGAGAAGGCGAAACCCCCACACCGCGGGAACGGCGTGGGGGTCCGGTTCGAGCAGCAACCCTCAAGTCTCATGTAAAGGAAGCAACTCTGATGGCAAGTGTAGGACTCAGCGGTCGTGGTCGCGAAGAGAACGACATCCCGCCCGACGATTCGACCGGCAAGCGTGTCATCGACCTGCTGGCCGCGTCGGCAGTCGCCGCCGCGCTGGCCCGCGCGGCAGGAAGTTGGGAGGTAGGCATGACGGCCTTCGCGGCGATGTTGCACTACCTCGGTTCGTACTGGACGCGCGAGTGAACATGTGGGCTAGGTCACACCGGCCCGCTGGCCGCGGCGCGGGCCGGTGTGACAACCATCCGCCTGCTGTGATGGTGGGCAGAGTGATTCGAGCCGGTGACCGATCCCGTCGTGGTTATGTCCACAACGGGATAACGGGATAGACTCGTCAACCACTCACGAGTGCGGAGCGCCTACAGGGAAGCGCGATACGTGTACGACGACGAGCGGGACAGCGCGAACTCGAAGATCCCGTAGCCGGTCTGCCCGTTCCAGGCGAACTCGCAACAGCGGTCGGTGAGGGCCGAATCCAGGGTCGTCGGGCCGACCGTTCCTTCGAGCGGGTAGGTGTCGAACTCTTCGTGGTCGCGACCGCGCACCTTGCCGTGGTGGCCGCCGTAGCCGCCTCCCGCCATGTAGCCGCCGCCTGCTGAGGCGTCGGCCTCGACACGATAGGTCGCGCCACCGGCGGTCAGGACCTCCACCAGGCCTCGGGCGAGGTCGTTGCCCGCCGCGAACACCAGGTCGTGGCGGACGTCGGTGATGTCATCGAGGCGGCCGTCGTCGTGCATGACCGCGCCCTCCAACAGGATTCGGCCGCCCTGTCGATCCTCGACGAGCAGGAAGCCGAACGTGCGGTCCGGGAACTGCGCCTGGTACCAGATGTGCAGGCCCTGCCCGCCGGACATGGTCCGGACGCCGCGAGACCGATCGCGCAGGCCGTACCACCCGCTCACGTCTGTGGTGACCCCGTCCAGCACGAGCTTGCCCTCGTAACGCCCGGGCTGGAAGAGATGATCGAACGAAGTCGTGTTGCCGTCGTTGTTCGCGACGTCGACGGACCCGAGCCAGTACGGCGCCCGGGCCTGCCAGACAACGTCGAGTTCGAGTCCGGTCCGGTTCTCCCCCAGCTGGATTCGCCACGTCTTGTTCGCCTCGACGGTCTCCCAGCGCAGTGGGCCGGCCGAGGCGCCGTCGGTCGAATCGTGTTCGGTGGAGAAGCGCAGGTTGCGCTGCTCGGTCTCGGTGGTGAGGACCACGAACCCGTCGATGACGTTGCGGGGTGGATAGACCCCGGCACCGAGGATCACCGAAGGTGCGGAGGCCCCGTCCGGATGCAGGTTGAACATGAAGCGGTCGAAGAACCGCTCCGGCATGTCCGCCTCGGCCCGAAGGACGAGCGGGTCGTGGAAGTCGGCGGTCATTACGTCTCTCCTGATGGTCTGGTCAGTCAACCGGCGGTGGTCGGTGATGGCACGGTCTGCGCCCCGTCGGAGCCGACAGTCTTGTGGTCGAGGGTAAAGCGATAGGCGCCCATCATCAGCAGACACACGATCGCGACGCCGACCAGCGCGACGATCGGCAGCGCGCCAGCGCGGTAGGACCCCGTCGCGGCGTAGATCTGCCCGAGCAGGAAGATGCCGAACGCCGATCCCAGCGCGTAGAGGAAGTAGATGCATCCCAGCACCCGGCCGTAGGAGTGCTTCGGGAAGTACCGGCTCACCATGTAGGCGGCAAGGTCACCCTCGGATCCCAGGCCTAGACCGATCAGCGCCGCACCCAGGAAGAGCATCCCGGTCTCCGTCGATCCGATCATGAGGAACACGCCGACGCCGCACAGCACGAAGATGACCGAACCGATCACGGGAGCATAGAACCGGTCCAGGAGGAACCCGACGAGCAGGCGCGCGCAGATCGACGCCAGGCTCAGCACGGACAGGACGGAGACGGCGGTGGACTGGCTGATCCCCTTGTCCGTGGTCATCGGCACGATCTGCGACATCAACCCGAAGGTCGCCGACGACACCAGGAAAATGGCGATCGACAGCAGCCAGAACTGGCGATACTTCCGCGCGATCGTCAGCAACGACTCTCCGGCCACCCGGCCCTGCACCCGGGCCGCACGACGCTCGGCCTCGTGGGCGGCGGGCATCCGGGTGACGAACGCGTACACCGACGTCGGAACGACCGTGCACAGGGCGCCGATGACCAGGAACGCAGTGCGCCAGCCGGCGATGCCGAGCATCCAGTTCGCGAGGTACGGCATCAGCACCCCACAGGCGCCGAGACCGGCCATCACGATGCCCAGTGCCATTCCGCGACGGTCCTGGAACCACGCGCTCACGACGGTGGCGTGCGCGACCGGGTTCACCGCCCCCGCGCCGGCGCCGATCAGCACGCAGAGCAGGTAGAACACCGTCTGGTTGTTCGGGAGGGCGGACATCAGCATGAGCCCGATGCCGAAGGCTAGGCTCATCGGAACCGTCGGGATCCTGGGCCCGTACCGGTCGAGGAGGAAGCCCAGCACCACGATGCTGATCCCGACCATGACGGTCTCAATCGAGAGCCCATTGCTGATGACGGCACGGTCCCAACCGAATTCGGACATCATCGGCTTGCCGAGGATGTTGAACAGGACGTTGACGGCGGTCGTGCCGAACAACAGCGTGATGAAGCCGGTGGCGACATACCACCAGCGGTTGAGATGTCGCGTGGGCTGCAATCCGGTTGCGCCGACGGTCGTCATGGATGCTCCTGTGCTCGGTGCGGCCGATGCCGCGGAGGGGACCGAGAGTGCCCTCGGTCACAATTCTGATCTATGGACAGTTCTATGTAAAGGTCTGTCCAAATAAAATTCGTGCGCATCCATATTGATGGTCAGGGAAGAACGAAGCCGACGACGACCGGTGCGGAACCCGCCGGGCGCAAGCGCGTGTCTAACTCGGGCCCGCACCCGTCCGGGCGGGCGCAAGACCCGCCGCGTGCCGCGCGTCGTCGAGGAAGCTGGCCACGAGGGCCGGGTCGTCGTAGTACGGGTCGCCGATGCCGTCGAGGACTCGACGGCGGCTGTATTCGAAGAGGACGGCGAGTTTCCACAGCGCCATCGTGGTGTACCAGGAGAGGTTGGACAGGTCGCGTCCGGTCCGCTCGCTGTAACGCTGCGCCAACTCGGCGCGGCTCGGGTAGCCGTCCTCGAGCATCGCCGCGCTGAGTTTCGCGGTGGGATTCATGTCGCGGCCGGGCTCGGGAACCGTCGCGAGGAAATAGCCGACGTCGAGCAGCGGATCGCCGATGGTGGCGAGTTCCCAGTCCAGCACGGCCGCGACCCGCCCCGGTGCATCCTGGGCGAGGATCACGTTGCCGATCCGGAAATCGCAATGGATCAGGGCGGCATCGGATTCCGTGGGAACATTCGCCGAAAGCCAGGCGTCGACCTCCGCGAAGGCCTCCGGGATCGCTCCGTCCGCGTCGGTGACGAGGCGGCGCATCCGGGACAGGTGTCGCGCGTTGAAGCCTTCGGGCCGGCCCATCCCGTCGAGACCCGCGGCGCGCCAGTCGACGGCATGGAGGTCGGCCAGCGTGTCGATGAGCGCGTTGCCCACCTCGGCGCGGTGCGTCGTGGTGTCGAGTGGTGCCGGCGTGGCAGCGGTCACCACCGGACCGGATGCGAAGGTCATCACGTAGAACGGGACGTCGAGGACCTCCCCTTCCTGTGCGGTCGCGAGGACCTGCGGGACGGGCACGGCGGTCGGGTGGAGCGCGGTCAAGAGCCGTGCCTCGCGCAGCATGTCGTTGGCGCCGGGCGGGATCGGCGGCGGCGGTGGGCGGCGGACGACGACGCTGGTCGATCCGTCACTGACGAGGAAGGTCAGGTTGGAGTGACCGTCCCCGATCGTCTTCGTCGTGACCGACCCCGAGGTGATGCCATGGTCGCCGAGGAACGCCTCGAGCGCC
This sequence comes from Aldersonia sp., assembly GCA_036524855.1. Lineage (GTDB taxonomy): Bacteria > Actinomycetota > Actinomycetes > Mycobacteriales > Mycobacteriaceae > Aldersonia. The sequence continues at coordinate 9,407 of DATDBL010000326.1, forward strand.
GCCCGCGTCGGCGGGGTCCAGTCCCAGCTCACGGCGTCACCGCCCCGTGAAGACTGGGGCGCGCTTCTCCTTGAACGCGGCCAGCGCCTCGGGCATGTCCTCGGTTCTCGTGAGCAGCGCCTGGCCGCGGTTCTCGAGTTCCAGTGCCGCTTCGTACGAACCGATCTCGGCGTTGCGCTGGATCGCCCGCTTCGACATCCGCACGCCGCCCGGCGAGTTCTGGGCGATCAGGCGGGCCATCTCCCGCGCCTCGGCGAGCAGGGTCTCGGCCGGCACGACGGCGTTGACCAGGCCGATCCGGAGTGCCTCGTCCGCGTCCACGATGCGTGCCGTGTAGGCGATCTCGGCGGCCCGTGCGGGACCCACCAGGCGCGTCAGGTTGAACGACGTCCCCAACTCGCCGACCGACAGTCCCACCTTGACGAACGCCGCGCTCATCTTCAGCGACGGCGCTGCGAGGCGGATGTCCGCGGCGAGCGCCAACGCCAGGCCGCCGCCGGTGGCGGGGCCGTGGATGGCGGCGATCACCGGGAACGGCAGGTGGCGAATCGACTGGATCCCACCGGTCGCGGTCTCCTGGAACTTGAGGAACTCCCGGACCCCCATGTCGGTGATCACCGAAATCTCGTCGAGATCGAACCCTGCGCAGAACGCGCGCTCGCCGGCCCCGGTGACGATGAGGGCGCGCAGACCGCTGTCACGCAGGGCACGTCCGGCGACGAGGTAGTCGTGGAACATGCGGACGGTCTGCGAGTTCATCCGGTCCGGACGGTTCATCCGCAGCAGCCCGACACCTGGGTCCACCTCCTCGAAGGTGAGGGTTTCGAGATCGGGAAAGTCGAAGGTCATCGGTCGCTCTGCTTTCGGCTCGTGCTGAGATCGGCGGCGGGATTACTTGCCCTGGAAGACAGGTGCACGCTTCTCCTTGAATGCGGTGAGCGCCTCGAGCATGTCCGGGCTGCGCGTGAGCAGGGCCTGGCCGCGGTTCTCGAGTTCGATCGCGGCCGCGTACGAGCCCACCTCGAGGTTGGCCTGCAGCGCCCGCTTGGAAAGCTGCACGCCGCCAGGTGAATTAGCGACGATCTGCTCGGCGAGCGCGAGCGCGTCGGCGAGGACGTCGTCGGCGCTGACCGAGTTGACGATGCCGAGATCGCCCGCCTCGCGGGCGTCGACGATCCGGCCGGTGAAGCAGATCTCGCTCGTCTTGGCGGGGCCGATGAGCCGGGTGAGCAGCCACGAGGTGCCGAGATCACCGGCCGAGAGCCCGATCTTCACGAAGGCGGCGTTGAACTTCGCGTCCCGGCCGGCGAGGCGGATATCGGCCGCCAGCGCCAGCGCCAGGCCACCCCCGGCGGCCGGGCCGTTGACGGCGGCGATGACCGGAACCCGCAGCGACCGGATCGCGGTCAATGCGCGGGCGGCACGCTCCTGCTGGTCGAGCATCCCGAGCGCGCCCAGGTTGGGCAGGTCGTCGGCGTCGGCGAGGTCGTAGCCGGAACAGAAAGCCTTGCCGGCGCCGGTGACGATGACGACGCGGCAGGCGTCCTCGGTCCCGAGGGCCCAAGCGAGGTGTTCGAGTTCTACGAACATGGTGTTCGTCATCGCGTTGTAGCGGTCAGGCCGGTTCAGCGTGACGGTGACGATGCCGGGCTTCACCTCGTCGACCAGCATGGTTTCGTATCGGTGTTCCAGGCTCTTCATGCCCGTGCTCTCCTCGGGTCGGTGGGGTCGAAGTACGTGTTCACGCGAATCGGGGGCGGCGTTTCTCGATGAACGCCGTGATGCCCTCTGCCGCTTCGCCGTCCTCGAACAGCGACTGCTCCTGCGCCACCTCGAACCGCGCACCCTCGTCGAGGGGCAGGTCGAAGGCGGCGTCGACCGTCCGGACGACGGCAAGCTGGGCGGGGAGCGACGCTCCGGCGAGCTCGGCAGCCAGGTCGCGGGCGGCGGTAGCGGCGTCGCCGTAGGTGAGCCGGTCGACGAGGCCGATCGCGTAGGCCTCGCCCGCGGGCACCTGCCGCGCGGTCAGCATGATGTCGAGTGCGCGACCGCGGCCGACGAGGCGCGGCAGTCGCTGGGTTCCGCCGGCACCGGGGATCAGGCCGATCTTCACCTCAGGCAGCCCGAATTTCGCGTTCGGGCCCGCGACGCGCAGGGTGGCGGCCATCGCCAACTCCAGTCCCCCGCCGAGCGCCACCCCGTCGACCGCGGCGATGGAGAGGAACGGCGCAGCCGCGAGCCGGTCGTTGACGACGCGCATCTGGTCACCGTAGGCGGTGAACGTCTCGGCGTCGATCGACGAGAGGTGCTTGATGTCCGCCCCGGCGGCGAAGAACCCCGGGATCGCGGACGAGATCACCACGACCTTGACGTCGCGGGCCTTCTCCGCCGCGTCGATCGCGTTGTGCATCCCGTCGAGCAGGTCCACGCCCAGTGCATTGGCCGGGGGCCGCCCCAGCACCACGGACGTGATTCCCGGCCCGATCGTTTCCCATGTCACGACGCTCACTGGCTGTCACTGGCAGTCACTGCCATCGGATCTCCTCGTATCGCGTGCCGCCCACCGGCGAATCGCCGGGTGACAGCGAACCCTGTGACCTGCACGCTATCGTCGCGCAGCCAGTGGTGTCAACCATTACTTTGGTCATACCAAACTTCCCAGAACCCCACTCACCGTCTCAGAAGTCGCGATTTTTCGCCAATTTGCTGGTAGATTAGGTACGACCAAAAACACAGAAGGCAGGTGCCATGGCAGAGTCCCCCGCTTCGGCCACGGTGTCCCGGCACCCGGTGCGGCTGCAGCCGATGCAGGTCCCGAAGGCGTCCGACGTCCTCGCGAACGACCTGCGCGAGCGCATCCTGCGCGGCGACTTCCCGCCCGGCACCGCGTTGCCACCCGAGCGTGAACTCGTCACCCAGACCCGGATGAGCCGCACCACGGTGCGTGAGGCACTTCGCATCCTCGAGGTTCAGGGCCTGGTGGTCATCAAGACGGGCCGCTCGGGCGGGGCGTTCGTGCAGCAACCCGGCGGCGACTCTGTCGCGTCGTCTGTGAGCCTGCTCATCCGCGGCCAGCAGCTGCGGCTGACCGCCCTGCTCGAGACCCGGGAGGCGATCGAGCCTGCCTGCGCCAGCCTGGCCGCGAAATACCGCACCGACGAGGATCTCGCGGCGATGGACGCCGCGAACCGGACCGTCGGCGACACCAGCGTTTCGCTCGAGGCGTTTCTCCAGGCCAACGTGGACTGGCACCTCGCGGTGGCGACCGCGAGCCACAACGAACTGCTGACCGGCTTCATGTCCGCGCTGTCGAAGGCGATCTACACCTCGACCGAGAACACCGCCTTCGTCGACGACGCGGTGCGCAAGACAACCTATCGGGCACACACGACGATCACCGAGGCCATCCGGTCGGGCGACTCGGCGGCGGCCATGCGGCGCATGACGAAACACGTGCACAGCTACGCCGAGGCCGTCGTGCAGGTCGAGGAACGCACCGAGATCGATCTGCGCGAGGAATGATTCGGGCCCGGGGCCCTGCAAGATGTGGCACATGGGCTGACCAGCGCGGCCAAGCCCACGGGCGCCACGAGGGCGACCGCAGGCCGACCGGCGCGCTCAGCCCACCGGCGCCGCGAGATGCGCCCGCAGACCAGCAAGGATCGCATTGTTGACCGCGCGGGTCTCGTCCGCGGTCAGTCCCCACGGCGGGGCGATCAGGTCGAGGTGATCGAACCCCGCCGGGATCGCGGCAAGCGCCGCGGGGAACTGCTCGGGCCGGCAGGCGATGGCGACCGTGTCGATGATGTCGTCGGTGACGGCGCGGATCACGCCCTCGTCGTCACGATTACGCGCCGCCTGCCGGATGCGCTCCTGCTGAGCGCTCCAGCCGTGCAGTTCGAACAGCCGGTCGTAGACGCGGGACGCGGCGTACTGGCCGATGGCGTAGGCGGCCTGACGACGGGCGGTGTCCTCGTCCTCGTGGATGGCGCACATGCGGATTCCCATGACGGTCACGTCCGCGGGATCACGGTCGGCAAGCCGCGCGCCCGCCGCGATTTCCTCCGCAACCGGTCCGCGGACGTACTCCGCGGTGTACATCGGATGCCCCACCAGACCGTCCGCATACTGCCCCGCCGTGCGCAGCATCAGCTTGTTCACGCCCGCGATCCAGATCGGGATCTCGGGCCGGACCGGTTCGGCCACATCGGATGTCGGGACGACGTGGAGATTGTAGAAGCGGCCGTCGTGATGGACCGGGCCCTCGTGCAGGTGCCACAGCTTGCGCAGCACCGTGACGAGTTCGGCCATCCGAGCGGCGGGAGCGTCACCGCTGACGCCGTGCCACGCCTCCATCATCTTCGGAGTGCCGTTGCCGAGCCCGAGAATCACCCTGCCACCGGAGAGTTCGTCAAGATCGCGCGCCTCCGCGGCCCACATCAGCGGGCTGCGGCCGACGCCGTATGCGATGTTCGAGCCGATCGCGATGGTGCTCGTGCCCGCGGCGATCGCGGCCATCGGCACGGTGGCCGACCGGCTGTACAGCTCGCTCGTCCACACCGCCGCGCACCCGGCCTCCTCCGCCTCGCGGGCGAACGCTGCCATCGACGCGAACCGTTGCGGCCCGGTACCCACCCCGAATGCGTTGACTCCGAAGGTCGTCACGACACTCACGCCATCGTCAGGCCGCCGCTGACCGACAGCGTCTGGCCGGTGATGTAGCCGGCGTCGTCGGAGGCGAAGAACGCGACGGCCGCGGCGATGTCGGCCGGGGAGCCGAGGCGCTTCATCGGCACGGACCGGGTCATGCCGCCGATGACCTTATCGGCGTCCTGGCCGGACTTGTCGGCGAACTTACGCAGCGCCGGGGTATCGGTGGGGCCAGGGCAGACGGTGTTGGCGGTGACGCCCTTCGTCGCGACCTCACGCGCCAGCGTCTTGGTGAAGGCGATGATGCCGCCCTTGGCGCCGGAGTAGACCGCCTCGAGCGACGAACCGACTCGCCCGGCGTCGGAGCCGATGTTGACGACCCGACCGAATCCGCGCTCGATCATTCCCGGGACCACCGCATGGTTGACCCGCAGCGCGCCCTTGAAGTTGATGTCGAGGATCTTGTTCCAGAAGTCCTCGTCGGTGTCGAGGAACTTCATGAAGTCGTCCCAGCCCGCGTTGTTGACGGCCACCTCGACCGGTCCGAGGTCGGCGGTGACCTGCTCGATCGCGGCCCGCACCGAGGCCGTGTCGGTGACGTCGATCGACACCGGGATCGCCTCGCCGCCGGCGGCGACGATCTCCTTGGCGGTCTGCTGCGCGGCCTCGAGGTTCAGGTCCGCGACGGCGACGCGGAATCCGTCGGCGCCGAGTCGGCGCGAGATTCCCTCGCCGATCCCCTGGGCACCACCGGTGACAAGCGCGACACGATTGCTCATTGTTTCAATTCCTTTCGATGACAGGATCAGCGGCAGACGTCACGGGACACGTCCGTGTCCCACTGCAATGGCCCGGCTGTATCCCATTGCAATGGCCCGGCTGTATCCCATTGCACCGGCCCGGCGACGATGCTGTGGCTGGTCAACTTTCGGCCGAGGACGCGCTGCGCCGACCGGGCCGCGTCGATGATCCCGGAGACCGAGATTCCGGTCGACACGCCCATCTCCTCGAACATGCTGATGAGGTCCTCGGAGGCGATGTTGCCGGTGGAGCCGGCGGGGACCGGGCACCCGCCCAGCTCACCGAAGCTGGATTCGAAGCTCGTGCATCCGGCCTCCAGCGCGGCGAACGCGTTGGCCAGGCCCTGGCCGCGGGTGTTGTGGAAGTGTGCGGTGACCTCCACCCCGGGCAGGCGTTCGATCGCGGCGGTGAAGAACTCGCCGACGTAGCCGGGATTGGCCATGCCGGTGGTGTCGCCGAAACCGATTTCGGTGGCGCCCGATTCGGCGAACTGCTCGGCGAGGTCGAGCACCCGGTCCATCGGGACTCGGCCCTCGTAGGGGCAGCCGAACGAGGTCGCGACGACGGCCGCGCAGGTCAGGCCCTCGGCGTTGATCCGCTTCGCCATCACCGCGTTGTCGGCCATCGTCTCCTCGACGGCGCGGTTGACGTTGCGGCGGTTGTGGGTCTGCGAGGCGCTGACGAAGATCGCCGCCTCGTGGAAGCGGTCCCGGACCCGCAGCGCGTTGTCGAGGCCCTTGCTGTTCGGGATCAGCACCATCAGCGCCACCGACTCCGGCACGTCGATCCCGTTCAGGACCTCGACGCCGTCGGACAGTTGCGGGATCACGTCGGGGCGCACGAAACTCGCGACCTCGATGCGGCGCAGGCCGGTGGTGGCGAGTTCGTTGATCAGCGCGATCTTGTCGGCGGTGCCGATCGTCTCGGGTTCGTTCTGGAACCCGTCGCGGGGTCCGACCTCGCGGATGTGAACCGAACTGGGTCGTCGTGAGCTCATCGTTGGTTCCTCCTGTGCATGTGGACGCTCGTCATGACGCCGCGCGGACAGCATCGGCGAGTTCGGCGCGGAATTCGGGTGCGGCGATCTCGGTCAGGCGCCGCTTGCGTTCGGCCAACGGCTGCCCGCGCAGGTGCGCGATGCCGTGTTCGGTTACGACGCAGTCGACGTCGGCGCGGGCGGTGGTGACCACACCCTCGTCGAGGGCGAACTTGATCGACGAGCGCCCGCGCATCGTGGAGCGCAACGCGACGATCGACCGTTTGCCGGTGAGCGCGGCGGCCCGGGCGAAGTCGACTTGGCCGCCGACGGCCCCGAGGTAGGTTCCGCGGCTCATCTCGGCGCCGACCTGGCCGGTGAGGTCGACCTCGATGGCGAAGTTGACCGCGACCAGCGACTCGAGTTGCGAGAGCGTCTGCGGGGCGTGGGTGTAGCTGGTCGGGCGGAACAGCACCGGTAGCTCGGCGATCCGCGCGTACATGTCGGCGGAGCCGAACGCGGTGCCGGACACCGCGAGTCCGGGGTCGATCCGCTTACGCGCGCCGGTGATGACGCCCTTGTCGATCAGGCGGATCACGCTGTCGGTGATCATGCCGGTGTGCACACCGAGGTCGGCGTGCCCGGACAGCGCCTCGAACACCGCGGCCCCGATCGAGCCGATGCCGACCTGGAGGGTGTCGCCGTCGTCGACGAGTTCGGCGACGTGGTGTGCGATGCGACGGTCCACGTCGCCGGCCGGGCGGCTCGCCTCCTCCTGCAGCGGCCGATCGGTGGAGATCGTGGCCGCGAACTGGTCCAGCGGGATCGTGGGCGAGCCCGGCACCGCGGGCATCTGGCGGTTGATCTCGGCGAACAGCAGCGGAGTGTGCTCGACTGCATCGGCCATGTAGTCCACGCCGATGCCAAGCGAGCACATGCCGTCCACGTCGGGCGGCGACACCTGCAGCAGACCCGCGTCGCACGGCAGGCGGCGTTCGGCGAACATCCGCGGCAGCGCCGAGTAGTGGCACGGGACGACGTCGAGTTGGTCGGTGGCCCCCAGCTCGCGCAGCGCGCCGAGGCCGCCGTAGGAGACCATCACGTCGGTTGGTGACATCGACTGTGCCAGTTGGTCGTTCCAGCTCAGCCCGGTGAACAGCCGCAGCGGGCCGAGCTCGGGCGCCTGCGCGAGCAGGGCGTCGACGAGCGGGCGCGGCTCGGCGGCGGCCTGGCTCCACCAGACACCCATGCCGGGCCGCAGCAGCCCGCGGAAGTCGATCATCTACTCCGCCCGTTCGATCAAGGTCCCGGTACCCAGCCCACCGCCGCAGCACATCGTCACGAGACCGAGCGCACTGTCGCTGCGCTCCATCTCCGCCACGAGGGTCGCGATCAGGCGGGCGCCGGTCGCGCCGACGGCGTGCCCGAGTGCGATCGCGCCGCCGTTGACGTTGACACGCTCCACGTCGGGTTTGAGTTCGCGCTGCCAGGCGAGCACAACCGAGGAGAATGCCTCGTTGACCTCGAACAGGTCGATGTCGTCGATGGTGAGATTGTTGCGATCGAGCAGCTTGTGCGTGGCCGGGATCGGCCCGGTGAGCATGATGATCGGGTCGACGCCGACGGTGGCCTGGTCGGCGATGCGCGCACGGATCCGCAGGCCGTAGCGCTGCGCGGCCTCCCGGGTGCACAGCAGCACCGCGGCGGCGCTGTCGCAGATCGGGCTCGACGACCCCGCGGTGACGCGTCCGTTCTCGGGCCGGAACACCGGCTTCAGCGCGGCGAGTGTCTCCACCGTGGTGCCGGGGCGGACCGTCTGGTCGCCGGTGCGGATCTCACCGTCGAGTTCGAAGCGCACCATCTCGTCGACGAACCGCCCGGCGTCCACCGCTGCGGCGGCCAGCGCGTGCGAGCGCGCCGCGAACTCGTCCATCTCGGTGCGGGAGATGCCCCACCGGTCGGCGATCAGTTCGGCGCTCTCGCCCTGGGTGACGAAGTCGTAGCGCGCCCACAGTTCGGCCGGCCACGGCTCGCCGTAGAGTTCGCTGATCTTCGCCGGGGAGTTCATCGGCACATGGCCCATGTGCTCGACACCGCCGGCGATCACCACGTCGTGCACACCGGAGGACACCAGGGCCGCAGCCATATTCACCGCGGTCTGGGCGGAGCCGCAGCGGCGGTCCAGCGTCGTGGCCGGCACCTCCGCGGGGTAACCCGCCTGCAGCCAGGCGTTGCGGCCGATGTTGCGCGACTGCTCGCCGAACGGCGCGGTGCAGCCGATGATCAGGTCCTCGACCACGATCGGGTCGATCCCCGACCGCGTGACCAGGTCCTGGTAGCACGCGGCGAGCATCGCGTTGGGGTGGATGTCGCGGTACCAGCCCTTCTGCGGATGCGATTTCCCGATCGGGGTCCGCACCGCCTCGGCGATGACGACCTCACGACCGGCGGACGCGAACGGCCCGGACACACGGGGGCTCATCTCAGATCACCGTCCCGCCGTCGACGGGCAGCACCTGGCCGGTGATGTAGGCGGCCGCGGGCGAGGCCAGGAAGACGAACGTCGGCGCGATCTCGTCCGGATACGCCCAGCGCCCCAACGGGATCCGCTCCAGCGTCTTCGCCGCGAGCCTCTCGTTGCTGCGGATGTTCTCGGTCATCGCCGTGGCCGCGAGCGGTGCCACCGCGTTGACGGTGATGTTGCGCCTGGCCAACTCCTTCGCCAGTGACTTCGTCAGCCCGATGATCGCGGCCTTCGCGGCGCCATAGTTGGCCTGCCCGATGGTCCCGGTCAGTCCGGCGGCGGAGGTGACGTTGATGATGCGCCCGGTGCCGTCGTCGGGCAGGTAGTCCAGCGCGGCCTGACTGCAGTGGTAGCTGCCCATCAGGTGCGTGTCGAGGACCTTGCGGAATCGTTCCTCATCCATCTTGGGAAACATCGCCGGCGCGATGACGCCGGCGTTGTTGACGAGGATGTCCACACTGCCGCCGCCGAGGCGGGCCGCCGCGGCGACGGCGTCGCGGGCGTTGGCCGCGTCGCAGACGTCGAGCGCAAACGGTTCCGCGACCCCGCCCGCGGTGGTGATCCGCTGGCTCACCGTTGCGGCGGCGTCCTTGTTGATGTCGGTGACGAGCACGGCGGCGCCGGCGGCGGCGAGTGCCTCGGCGACGGCGGCACCCACACCGCCCCCGGCGCCGGTGACGAGGGCGGTGCGACCCGCGAGCGAGAATACCCGCAGCCCCGCGGGGACCGTCGAGGTGTCGGTTCGGTCGGTCATCAGTAGCTCCTGGGAAGGCCGAGAACGTGCGAGCCGAGGTAGTTGAGCACCATCTCCTGGCTGATCGGCGCGATCCGGGTCAGCCGTGCCTCGCGGAAGTAGCGGGCGACGTTGTACTCCTCGGAGTACCCCATGCCGCCGTGGGTCTGCAGCGCGCGGTCGGCGGCCTCGAAACCGGCGTCGGCGCACAGGTATTTCGCGGTGTTGGCTTCGCGACCGCACGGCTGGCCGGTGTCGTAGAGCCAGGTCGCCTTGCGCAGCATCAGTTCCGCGGCGTCCAGGCGGGCCAGCGAGTCCGCGAGCGGGAACTGGATGCCCTGGTTCTTGCCGATCGGGCGGCCGAAGACCTCACGCTCGTTGCCGTAGCGGACCGCGGCGCGCATCGCGGCGCGGCCGATGCCGAGCGCCTCGGCGGCAACCAGCATGCGCTCGGGGTTGAGGCCGTCGAGAATGTACTCGAAACCCTTGCCCTCCTCGCCGACCCGGTCCTCGACCGGAATCTCGAGACCATCGATGAACAACTCGTTCGACGTCACCGCGTTGCGGCCCATCTTCTTGATGGGCCGGATGTCGACCTTGGAGCGGTCGAGATCGGTGAGGAACAGCGTCATCCCGTCGGTCTTGCGCGGCGAGTCCTCGAACTTCGCGGTGCGCGTGAGCAGCAGGATCTTCTCGGACTCCACGGCCTTGGAGATCCACACCTTGCGCCCGTTGACGATGTACTTGTCGCCGTCGCGCTTGGCGAAGGTGGTGATCTTGGTGGTGTCCAGGCCCGCGCCTGGTTCGGTGACGCCGAAGCACACGTGCAGGTCACCGGTGACGATGCGCGGCAGGGTGCGCCGCTTGAGTTCCTCGCTGCCGTGCACGATCACCGGGTGCATCCCGAAGATCGACAGGTGCATCGAACTCGCGCCGTTCATGCCGGCACCGGACGCCGCCACCTGCTCGAGGATGATCGACGCCTCGGTGATGCCGTAACCGTGGCCCCCGTACTCCTCGGGGGTGGTGATGCCCAGCCAGCCGCCGGAAGCGAACGCGTCGTAGAACTCGGTCGGGAACTCGTGCGCCGCGTCCTTCTCCGCCCAGTACTGGTCGTCGAACTTCGCGGCCAGCTCCGTCACCGCGTCACGAATCGTGCGCTGGTCCTCTGTCAGTTCGAAATCCACGTCGGTACTCCATCCTCGCTTACGCTTAACCATACTAATGGACTGACCAAAAATACAGTGTTTTCCGCGCTTAGTTTCTCGGGTCGAGCAACGCTGTTGCGATGCGCTCGTTCCAGGCCGACGGCGCCCCGAACAGGGTGCGGTCCAGCTTGGCGCGCTTGTAGAACAGGTGCAGGTCGTGCTCCCAGGTGTAGCCGATGGCGCCGTGCACGGTGAGCGCCGAATCGGCCAGATCGGCGGCGTTCTTGCCCACCTGGGCCTTCGCCACCGCGGCGATCGTCGCGGCGTCGTCGAGTCCGGCGTTCGCGTCCAACACCGCGGCGGCGTAGAGAACGATCGAGTAGGCCGCCTCTACGGTCACCAGCATCTGCGCCGCGGCGTGCTTGACCGCCTGGAATGCGCCGATGACCTGCCCGAACTGCTTGCGCTGCTTGCTGTAGACGACCGCGAGGTCGAGCATGCGCTCCGCACTGCCCAGCGCGTCCGCGGCGACGAGGACGGCGGCCAGGTTCGTGACGCGCGCGAGGGCGTCCGGTGCCGCCTCGACCGTGTCGAGCACGGCGGCGTCGCGGAACGTGACCGTCGCGGTGGAGCGTGAGCGGTCGAGCAGGTTGTCGGGGTGCACCGCAACTGAAGCCCCAGTTGCCGCCACCCGCGCGAATGCGGTCCCGTCGGCGACGGGGACGAGGAACACGTCGGCCTCGTCGGCGGCCAGCACGTGCGGGACCGACCCGGTGACGGTGCCGCCGAATCGGCCCCATGCCGGTGCCCGGTCCGCGCGAATGGCCGGGACGAACCGCTGCTCGCCCGAGATCTGCGCGGCCAGTTCCTCCGGTGTCAGCAGTGGTGCCGCGAGCGCTGCGGCTAGCCAACCCGAGTTCGGGACGGCGGCGCGGCCGAATTCGCGGGAGGCGAGCGCCAATTCGAGCGCACCCCCGCCCTGGCCGCCGCGGTCCTCGGGGTAGCCGACGCCCCACCAGCCCTCGGCGACGAGGGCGGAGGTGAACGACCCCGACGACCCCGACGCCCCCGCCGCTAGGTCCCGGACGGTGTCGGTGGGGAACTTCGCCGCGATCCACTCCCGCAGCGACGTCGCGAACAGTTCCTGTTCCTCGGACAACTCCCAGTGCATCGTTACCCCTCCCCCGCGGCGACGCTCGCGCCGTGCACGACTTCTCGGATGGCGTCGACGGCCTCGGGATTCTCCGCGCTCGACAGGTCACCCGGGTCGGTGCCCAACGCGGCCGCGCGCACCGCGCGGCGCAGGATCTTGGCCGAGCGCGTCTTCGGCAGCGCGGCCACCCGCCACACCATCGCCGGCGCGAACGGCTTGCCGACACCCGTCGCCACCAACTCGCGCAGCTGCGCGGACACACCCTCGGTGTCGGCACCCGCGCGGGGCACCCAGAACGCCCAGACGGTCTCGCCCTTCTTCGGGTCGGGCACGCCGACGGCGGCGGCCTCGGCCACGGCTGGATGCGTCGTGAGTACCGATTCGACCTCCGCCGGGGCCAGGCGCTTGCCGGCGACGTTCATCACGTCGTCGGAGCGCCCGAGGATGTACCAGCGGCCGGATTCGTCGACGAGCGCGAAGTCGCCGTGACACCACATGCCCTGGAACGTCGACCAGTACGACTCGAGGTAGCGTTCGCGGTCGCGCCAGACGCCGCGCGTCATCGCCGGCCACGGCTGTCGGCAGACGAGTTCGCCGATCGCGCCCCGCAACGGCTTGCCGTCGTCGTCGACGACGTCGACGTCCATGCCCAGCGACGGCCCGCCCAGCGAGCAACTCGGGATCGGCTCCACCGGGTACGGGGCGAGGAACGACCCGCCGACCTCGGTGCCGCCGGAGAAGTTGATGACCGGGACGCGGCCGCCGAACACGTCGGCCGCGAGCCAGTCGTAGGAGTCCGGGTCCCACGGCTCACCGGTGGAACCAAGGACGCGCACCGAACCGAGGTCCCGCTTGGCGATCTCCTCGACCGGGGTCGACTTCAGCGCCCGGATCAGCGTCGGGGATACCCCGAGCATCGAAATGCGGTGCCGCTGCACCAGATCCCACAGCCGGCAGCTGTCGGGCACGTCGGGTGAGCCCTCGTAGAGCAGCAGCGTGGCGCCGTTGGCGTGGGTGCCGAACGCCGCGAGCGGACCCATGATCCAGCCCATGTCGGTGATCCAGCAGAACGTGTCGCCCACGCCGACGTCGAAGGAGTAGGCGACCTCGCTGGCGACCTTCACGGTGAACCCGGCGTGGGTGTGCACCGCGCCCTTCGGGCGTCCGGTGGTCCCGGAGGTGTAGCCGAGCATGAGGGTCTGCATGGCGGGGAACGGCTCGAAGGCGTGCGGTGCGCGGGCGGGGTCGATCAGGCTCGCCCACGGCGTGACGGTCGGTCCGTCGAAGGACATCGCGGCTCCGGTGTTGTCCACCGTGATCACCGCGCGCACCGACGGGGCATCCCGCAACGCCCGCGCCATCTCGGCGGCCATGTCGACGCGGCGCCCGCGGCGCACCGTGGCGTCGGCGACGACGACGGCCTTGACCTCGGCGTCGCGCAGGCGTGACGCGATCGCCGGGGCGGCGAACCCGGAGAACAGCGGCACCAGCACGGCGCCGATCCCGGCCGCCGCGTAGCAGGCGACCACGGCCTGCGGGATCATCGGCAGGTACAGGGCCACCGCGTCGCCGGGCCCGATGCCCAGTTCGACGAGTCCGGCGGCGACGCGGGCGACCTGCTCGGCCAACTCGCCGTAGGTCATCGTCGCGACCGTCCCGTCCTCGGCCTCGTGCACGATCGCCGTGCGCTGCGCGCCCTCGTCGAGCCAGCGGTGCAGGCAGGCGTCGACGACGTTGAACGTGCCGCCGACGAACCAGTCCGGGAACTCGATCCCGGCCGAGGTGTCCACGACCGACCGGTATGGAGTGGCGAACGGGATGCCCAGATCGGCGACGACCGCGTCCCAGTACCAGGCGATGTCCGCGGTGGAGCGGCGGCGCAGGTCGTCGATCGAGTCGATCCCGTGGGTGCGGGCCAGCCGCATGACATTGGCGTCGTTCACGTACTGCGGTGTCGGAGTCCACACGTAGGTGCTCACGTCGTCACCCTTTCTCAGCTGCGGGGCAACCCGAGCACCCGCTCGGCCGCGATGTTGCGTTGGATGAAGGTCGAACCGCCGGCGATCGCGGTGCCGCGCGCCTGGTAGGCGAGCCGCAGCCAGCGCTGCTGGACGGGGTCGGCGGCGTCGGTGTCGGTCTGCGCCAGCCCGAACTGGCCGCCGAGGTCGCAGAGTTCGAGCCCGAAGTCGGCGATGTCCTCGACCAGCGGGCAGAAGTAGAGCTTCCCGATCGATGTGACCGGCCCAGGCGGTTCGCCCGACGCCGCGCCCGTCACGACCCGCTGCCCGATGAGGTAGTGCGTGAGCGCGCGGCCGTAGAGATCCGCGATGCGTTGCCGGATTGCGGGTTTCGCGGCCAGGGGGGCGCCGTCGTCGTCCGTCGCGCCGGAGATCTGCTCGACCAGATCGCGTACGGCGCGGGTGGTGTTCACTCGCCCGGTGGCGATGCCGACCCGCTCGAACGCGAGCGTGCCCATCGCGACCCGCCAGCCGCCGTCGACCTCGCCGACAACCGCCGCATCGGGAACGAACACGTCATCGAGGAAGACCTCGTTGAACTCGGCCTCGCCGAGCATGTGCGCGAGCGGACGGACCGTGATGCCCGCGGAGTCCATCGGGAGCAGGAAGTAGGTGATGCCCTTGTGCCGATCGCCGCCGCCTGTCCGGGCGAGCAGGATGGCGTTGTCGGCGATCTGTGCGCGGGAGGTCCAGATCTTCTGGCCCTGGATCCGCCACCCGCCGTCCACCTTCGTCGCCTTGGTCCGCAGCGACGCGAGGTCCGAGCCCGACTCCGGTTCGGAGAACAGTTGGCACCAGATCTCTTCGCCCCGCAGGATCGGCTCGAGGTAGCGCTGCTTCTGCTCGTCGCTGCCGAACGCGACGATGGTGGGCCCGGCGAAATCCTCACCGATGATGTTCAGCCGTTCCGGCGCGCCGGCGCGATC
>DATDBL010000327.1:0-3353 GCA_036524855.1 Aldersonia sp.
AACGTCGTCACGGTCACCGTCGGGGTCGATCGAGCCGCCCGCGTCCCCGGGTCCGTGCACCCGCCGGGCCGCCTGCTGGTACCGATACAGTCGATACCGCTGCATACGTGCCTGTCCCGCCCGGGCCAACCTGCGATCCTCCCGCTCGCGGTAGTCGACGATCTCGGCACGCACGGCCGCGGTCCGCTCACGCGAGGCGTACGCGCGGGTCGTCGCAGCCTCGTCGCCGAGCAATCGGCTCGCGGCGTCGTCGAGCCCGACCAGCAACCATTCGTACCCCACCCGCAGCGGGTTCCGCCGAGCACGGCGCGACATCACTTCGTCCTCGACGAACTGCAGCGGCCCGTGCACCACCTCATAGGACGGCCGCAGCAGCAACCGGGGGACCTCGTCGAGTTTGATGGCAACTCTCCCTACTTCACCCGCCGGGTGGACTTGCGCCGGAACACCTGCCGGCGGCCGCTCGTGTTGTCCGCGTCGTTCACCGGCCCACCGCAGTGCGTCTGCGCCGTACGCGAACCTCGGTGAAAGCATCGACCACAGGGAAACTCGCGTCGTCGAGGAGTGCGTCGAAGGACTGTCGTCGGTGACGTCGCCCGCGACCGATGACGGGGCCGCCCGCAGAGCGCTTGCTTCGGCACCCCGACCGTTCGGCCGCCTCGGGGGTCCAAACACAAGCCGGACGGCGCCCTGACGAAGCAGGGTGCCGTCCGCACGCACGAATCACCAAGCGACCAAGCGCGCACGGTTGCGCGGTGAAATGTGGCCTCGGCATCAGGAGACATTTTCCCCGCCTGACGCAAGCCCACCACGCTGAGCCCAGTTGATGGGCCTTGCTTTGCGTGGGTACCCAGTGCTCGTGTGGGGCGCCACAACCGAGAGGAGGAATCTTCTCTTCCGGTCCGACCTTGGTCTGCCGTGGAGCCGTACCTCAGGTCTACCCTGCATACCTAGTTAAAGCAAGTAAACGAGTTGGGGTCAACCGCGGTAAGGGCGTCGTCGTGACTCGGTGAAGGTGGTCCGATCTCACATGTACCGGCCGCCGGTGACCTCGGCGACGGTGCCGGTCATGTAGGAGGACAGGTCCGAGGCGTAGAACAGCGCGACCGAGGCGACCTCGGCGGGTTCGCCCGCGCGTTGCATGGGGATCTCGGCCATCTTCGCGTCCCACACCTTCTGCGGCATGGCCTCGGTCATGGCGGTGCGGATCAGGCCGGGCGCGATCACGTTGATCCGGACACCGAGGTGGGCGACCTCCTTGGCGGCGGCCTTGGACAAGCCGACGATGCCGGCCTTGGCGGCGGAATAGTTGGTCTGCCCGACGAACCCGACCTTGCCCGAGATCGAGGACAGGTTCACGATCGAGCCGCCCCCGTTCTCGCGCATGACGCCCGCGGCGAGACGGGTACCGTTCCAGCAGCCGCGCAGGTGCACGTCGATCACCTGGTCGAACTGCTGCTCGGTCATCTTGCGCATGGTGGCGTCACGGGTGATGCCGGCGTTGTTGACCATGACGTCGAGGGAGCCGAAGGTCGTGGTCGCGGCGGTGAGCAGGGCGGAGACCTCGTCGGCGGAGGTGACATCGCAGCGCACCCCGATCGCCTCGGTCCGCAGCGTCGCGGCGGACTCCTTGGCCTTGGCCTCGTCGAGGTCGCCGAGCACGATCCGGGCGCCGTGCTCGGCGAAGGTGCGCGCGGTCGCGAGCCCGATTCCCTGGGCTCCTCCGGTGATGACGGCGGTGCGTCCGGTCAGCATGATGGTCCTCTCGGTGACAGTTACGGGATAGCGGGCTGGAAGCGGTCGGCCTGGTGCGCGAGGCCTCCGGTGAGGGCCTCGCCGGCCTCGGCGGGTGACATGCCCGATTCCACGAGCAGGGCGTGGGTGTGCTGGCCGAGCGCGGGGACATCGCCCATGCGGGCCTCGGCGTCGGCGAACGTGGCCGGCGGCAACAGTGCCTCGATCTCGGCGTGTTCGGTGCCGATGGTGCGCCACCGGTCGCGGGCACGCAACTGGGGGTGGTCCACGACGTCGGCGAGGTCCTTGACCGCGGCGGCGGGCACGCCCGCGGCGGCCAGGCGGGCGTCGAGTTCGTCGGTGGCCCAACGGCTCGTCTGCGCGGCGACGGCGTCGTCGCATTCGCGGCGGTGCGCCACGCGCGCCATGTTGGTCGCGAAGCGTGGATCGGTGGCCAGGTCGGGAACGTCGAGGACGTCGGTGACCAACGCCCGCCAACCCTGGTCGCTCTGCACCCCGATCAGGATCTGCCCGTCCCGGGTCGGGTAGGCGTCGTATGGGGTGATCGAGCTGTGGCTCAACCCCATTCGCGCTGGTTGAGTTCCGGTGTGCATCTGGGTGTAGAGGGCGTGGCCCATCCACTCGACCGTCGACTCCAGCATCGACACCTCGATCGCGGCACCCTCCCCTGAACGGGTCCGCCGCAGCAGCGCGGCCAACACGGCCTGCGTGCAGTACATGCCCGACGCGATGTCCGCTGTCGGGATGCCGGTCTT
Source organism: Aldersonia sp. (assembly GCA_036524855.1). GTDB lineage: Bacteria > Actinomycetota > Actinomycetes > Mycobacteriales > Mycobacteriaceae > Aldersonia. Next base: position 2,511 of record DATDBL010000327.1, read on the forward strand.
CACAGGGGTGTCGGGGGTGCCGGTGATCGAGATCAGCCCGGCTTCGGCCTGCACGAGCATGTCGTAGGCCTTGCGGTGCTGCATCGGGCCGCCTCGCCCGTATCCGGACAGGTCGACCACGATCAGTTCCGGTCGGCGCGCGCGCAATTCGTCGGCCCCGAGGCCGAGCCGGGCCGCCGCGCCGGGTGCGAGGTTTTGCAGGAACACGTCGGCGCGGTCGATCAGCCCCCGCACCACCGCAAGGCCTTGCTCGCTCTTGAGGTCCAGCGCCAGCGATTCCTTGCCGCGGTTGAGCCAGACGAAATGCGCGCCGGTGCCGTGCACGGCGTGGTCGTAGCCGCGGGCGAGGTCGCCGCCGTCGACGCGTTCGATCTTGATCACCCGGGCACCGAGGTCGGCGAGGTGGCGCGTCGCCAGCGGCGCCGCGACTGCCTGCTCGATGGCGACGACGGTGACCCCGTCGAGCGGGCGGGTCACGACGCGCTGCGCTGCGCGGCGCGCACGAGCCCGCCGCCGATGATGAGACGCTGGATCTCGCTGGTGCCTTCGTAGAGGCGCAGCAGCCGCACGTCGCGGTAGATCCGCTCGACCGGCACCTCGCGCATGTAGCCCGATCCGCCGTGTACCTGCACCGCGAGATCGGCGACCTTGCCGACCATTTCGGTGCAGAACAGCTTTGCGACCGCGGCGCGATCCGCCGATCGGTGTCCTCGACCCAGGCGCGGGCGGCATCGCGGACGAGTGCCCGCCCGGCCGCGACGCCGGTCTGCTGGTCGGCGATCATCGCCTGCACGAGCTGGAACTCGCCGATCGGGGTGCCGCCCTGGGTCGCGGTCGCAGCGT
>DATDBL010000328.1:0-11625 GCA_036524855.1 Aldersonia sp.
TTCGAGCTGACCTTCGGCGTGCTCGGCGACAAGTTCGGCCACCGCAAGCTGGTGTTCGGCGGATCGCTCGTCGTCATCGTCGGTTCGCTGGTGTGCACGGCGTCGCCGACCATCGAGTGGATGTGGGTGGGCTCGGCGATCAACGGACTCGGCGCCGGCGCGATCTTCCCCGCGTCGCTCGCGCTCGTCGCGTCGGTGTCGCGGACGCCGCAGGCGCGGGTGCGTGGCATCGCGATCTGGGCCGGCATGCTCTCCGCCGGCTCGGCGCTGTCCCCGCTGCTCGGCGGCATGTTCGCCGAAATCGGTTGGTGGCGGGGCGCCTACGCGGTGGTTGCGCTCGTGTCGCTGTTCGCAGCGGCGCTGACGCTGTCGCGCGCGGCGGAGTCCGAGCCGCAACCGCGGCGCAAGCTCGACCTGTGGGGCCAGATCACGTTCGCCCCCGGCCTGATCCTCATGCTGTTCGGCTTGGTGCAGGGCCCCGAGGACGGCTGGACCGCGTCGCACGTCGTCACCGCGCTGGTGGTCGGCGCCGCACTGCTCGTCGCGTTCGTCGTCATCGAGCTGCGGGTCTCCTCCCCGCTGCTGGAGCTGAAGTTGTTCCGGATCCGGCAGTTCACCGTCTCGTCGGTGGTCGCGGTGGTCGGCATGTTCGCCTTCCTCGGTGCCTGCTTCTCGACGAGCATGTGGCTCGGACCCGTCCAGCATCAGGCGCCGATCTACACCGGCCTGCTGTTCCTGCTGCTGCAGGGTCCCGCGTTCGTGCTCATCCCGGTGATTCCGCGACTGCAGGCCCGGTTGGGCTCGCGCACACTACTGACCGTCGGCTTCGCCGCAATGGCCGTCGGCGCCCTGCTCGCCGCCACCAACGACGTGAACAACAGCTCCGTGTCCGCGTTCGTGCTGCCGTCGCTGCTGGTTGGTATCGGCTTCGCGCTGACCCTGTCGCCGATGACCGCGACGGCCGTCAACAGCGTCCCGCGCCACCTCATGGGCACGGCGAGCGCGATGACCAACCTGCTGCGCGACCTCGGCTTCGCGCTCGGTCCGGTGCTGGTCGGCGCGATCGCGCTCAGCGCGGCGGGCAACAAGCTCGCTGCGAGCCTGCAGTCGTCGGGGCTGCCGGTCGACCAGCTCGGCCCGGCGATGGGTATCGCCGAGGCGGGCGGGCCGATCGCGGTCAACAGCCTGCCCCCGGAGGTGCCGGGTGCGGCGGCCCAGCCGTTCGCGCTCGAGGCGCTCGGCAGCGGCTTCGCGCAGGCGTTCGTGGTGGTGGCAGTAGCGGCCCTGGTCGCGGCGCTGCTGAGCTGGTTCGGCCTGCGTGGGACTCGCGACGAGGACGAGCGCGTGCAGCTGTCCCCGTAGTTCCCAGGTTCAGCCGGCCCACCGCTGGTATGCGGTGGGCCGTCGGCGTTTTCGTCTACTCCGCGCCGCGCTGCCACTGCACGACGAGTTCGTCGCGCTCGCCGAAGCGCACCAGGTGGCGCTCGACGACGTCGGCGAGGCGGTCGAGGTTCTCGGCGTCGCCGTCGACGCGCAGGTGCAGCACGCCGTCGTCGGTGGTGACCGTGACCTTGCCGTCGTTGAGGTCGATCCATCCGGATCCGGTATCGGCGGACCACTCGCCGCCTTTGCGCCGGCCGAGGTGGGAGACCAGTTGCTTGCCGTAGCGGTCGGGCCGGTCGGTGGCGACGTCGGCGTGCACGCTGTCGGTCATGGGCGTTCCTCTCGCCTGCGGCGCGTCGCGTCGGCGCACCTCGCAGAGCAAGTCTGTACCTCGGTCCGGAGTAGGGGTTGCCCCACGCCGCGCGCCGTTTGTACGCGCCGCGCGGGGTGCTACCTGCGCGGCGCGTACAAAACCTGCGCGGCGTGCCGTCCGCGAACCGCCACGAGCATCACGGGCGGCGGATTCTTCTGAGCCGCAACTGTAGCTCCAGCAGGAGCCGGTCGGACGGGTCGGTGAGGTCGAAGGCGAGGAGGTGTTCGATGCGGCGGATACGGTAGCGCAGGGTGTTCGGGTGGATGCCCAGGTCGCCGGCGGCGGCGCGGACGTCGCCGTGGGCGGCGAGGTAGGCGCTCACGGACTCGAACAACTCGGCGCCGTGCTCGTGGTCGTAGTCGAGCAGTGCGTCAACGCGGGGGTCGGCGAGTTCGGGGCGGGACGCGACGAGGTCGAGGATCTCGCGCAGCAGCACGCTGGTGCGGGACTCTGCGAGCGTGGTCACGCGCGGTGCGGCGGGGTCGGCGGCGACGCCGTCGAGCACCCGGTCGACCTCGACTCGCGCCGCCGCGACCTGTTCGAGCCCTGCCACTGGGATTGCGACCGCCGCGCGCAGCGCCACCGACCGGCTCGACTCGAGCCGGTCCACCAGCTGCCGCGTCCACTTGGTCACGCCGTCGGCCGAGCGGAACCCGGGCAGCAGCACGTAGGCCCGCTCGTCGACGACGGTGGCAACCGAGTCACGACGAAAGGCGCTGGCGGACAACCGGATCATTCCGGCGGCAGCCGCGACGCGGTGCCCCGCGCCGGAGCGGGCGGCGAACCCGATCACCGCGGCGGTCCCCTCCGTCGACAGTCCGAGCACGCCCGCGACCGAGGGCACGTCGACGCCCTCGCCGCGGATCCCGAGCAGGCGCTGGATCGACATCGCCTCGACCGACGGCGCATCGAGGGTCCGGGAGATGATCCGCGCCGCGATCGCCGCGGCACCGCGCAGCACGTCGGGGGCGTCCGGCAACAGGGGCCGGTCGCCCTGCTGCACCCACATCGTGCCCAGCATCCGGGGGATGTCGGGGGTGTGCCGGATGCTCACCACCAACCGGCGTCTGGTGCGCAACTCCGGGTGCGCGGGGATGTCGACGACCTCGTCGCTGCGCGCCAGGCGGTCGTACACACCCCAACTTCGCAGCACCCGCAGGTACTCCGGTGGCCCCTCGCGCCCGAGGATGGACATCGCCCGCAGTTCGTCCGCCGCGGCGTTCGACGCGGAGTACGCGAGCACGCGGGACTGATCGTCCTCGATCGACACCATGCCCCCGGAGTTCTGCGCGACGAGTTGGGCCAGGCCGAACAGGTCGGTGTCGGTGGCGAGCAGTTCGGACTCTCGACGCTGTTGCGCGCGTTGCGAACTCGTCAGGACCCGCTGCACGAGCGGGAACACGTGGTCCCACCGGGCCCGGGGGTCGACGCAGATCAGGGCGATCTCGGCGGCGGCCGCGGCGCGGCGCACCCGCGCGGTCACCGTCTTGGACATCACCGCGTGCGGGCGGCGTGGCTCGGGGCGCTCGGTCACCGCGTCGAACCAGCGTTCCGCGTCGGCGTCGTCGAGGCCGACGTGCAGGTACAGGTGCGCCATCGGGGTGGCGGAACCGAGGTCGACGGCGAGGTCCGAGCGGTCGAGCAGAGCGACGGTCGCGACCTCTACGCCGTCGCCGTCGGGCGCATACACGAGTTCGGCCACGGCGGTGTCGAGTGCGACGAGCAGGTCGCGCAGCGAGGTGGCCATGTTGGCCGATCATACAAGCATATCTCCAAATGTTGGTCCGATCGGATAAGTATCGGGACCCTGAGATCGGGTTGACTGAGGTCACAGCAGAACAACCCACCCCGGAGGTCACATGGACGCCGTCACCGTCACGCCGCAGCCGGTCAACGAGCCGGTCGGATCGTTCGCGCCGGACTCCCCCGAGCGCGCCCGCCTGCAGGCCAAGCTCGCCGAACTCGCCTCGACGCCGACGGAGATCCACCACGTCATCGGCGGCGCGCACCGCCGCGGCACGGGCCCTGCGGTCGACGTCGTGCAGCCGCACCGCCACGCCGCGGTCCTCGGCACGCTGACCAACGCCACCGCGACCGACGTCGCCGACGCCGTCGCGGCCGCCAACGCCGCCGCCCCCGCCTGGCGCGCGCTGTCCTTCGAAGACCGGGCTGCGGTGTTCCTGCGCGCCGCCGACCTGCTGTCCGGCCCGTGGCGCGAAACCCTCGCCGCCGCAACGATGCTCGGCCAGTCGAAGACCGCCTACCAGGCCGAGATCGACACCCCGTGCGAGCTGATCGACTTCTGGCGGTTCAACGTGCACTTCGCCCGCCAGATCATCGCCGAGCAGCCGATCTCGTCGCCGGGCGTGTGGAACCGGCTCGAGTACCGCCCGCTCGAGGGCTTCGTCTACGCGGTCACACCGTTCAACTTCACCGCGATCGCCGGTAACCTGCCGACCGCCCCCGCGCTGATGGGCAACACCGTCGTGTGGAAGCCCGCGCAGACGCAGGCCGTCGCCGCGTACTCGACGATGAAACTGCTCGAGGCCGCCGGACTGCCCCCGGGCGTCATCAACCTGGTGCACGGCGCCGGGCCCGAGGTCTCCGACGTGGTGCTCGCCGACCGTCGTCTCGCCGGCATCCACTTCACCGGCTCGACCGGCACCTTCCAGCACCTGTGGCGCGAGGTCGGCAACAACATCGCAAGCTACGACTCCTACCCCCGCCTCGTCGGCGAGACCGGCGGCAAGGACTTCGTGCTCGCCCACTCCTCGGCCGACCCCGAGGTGCTCACCACCGCCCTGATCCGCGGCGCGTTCGACTACCAGGGCCAGAAGTGCTCGGCGGCGTCGCGCGCGTTCGTTCCCGCCTCGGTGTGGGCGAAGATGGGCACGGACTTCGTCGACAAGGTGTCCGCACTAACCTACGGCGACGTCACCGACTTCACGAACTTCGGTGGCGCCGTCATCGATCGGCGCTCCTTCGACCGCAACGCGGCCGCCCTCGCCCGGGCGAAATCGACCCCGAGCCTGACGATCGCCGCCGGCGGCCACGCCGACGATTCAGTCGGCTACTTCGTCGAGCCCACCGTGCTGCTCGGCGACGACCCGACCGACGAGGCGTTCACCACCGAGTACTTCGGCCCGATCCTCGCCGTGCACGTCTACGACGACGCGGCGCCGGAAGCGTTCGAGCGCACCATCGCCCAGGTCGACCGCGGTTCGGTCTACGCGCTGACCGGGTCGATCATCGCCGACGACCGCGCCGCCGTCGCGAAGGCGACCGAGGGCCTGCGCTTTGCTGCCGGCAACTTCTACATCAACGACAAGCCGACCGGCGCCGTGGTCGGGCAGCAACCGTTCGGCGGTGCGCGCGCTTCGGGCACCAACGACAAGGCCGGCTCGCCGCAGAACCTGCTGCGTTGGGCGTCGGCTCGCACGATCAAGGAAACCTTCGTCCCGGCGACCGACCACCTGTACCCGCACCAGGGTGCCGGCCTCGAGGAGAACTGATATGGCCGCTCTGACCAACCCGATGCGGCCCGCACTGCTCGCCGCCGCCCGTTCCCCGCGGCTGCAGCGCGCCGTCACGAATTCCACACTGACGCAACGCGTCGTCGAGCGGTTCATCGCCGGTGACACCGAATCCGAGGCCATCGCCTCGACCGCGGCGATCCTGCGCGACGGGCGCTTCATCACGATCGACTACCTCGGCGAGGACACCCGCGAACTCGACCAGGCGACCCGCACCGTCGAGCACTACCTCACGCTGCTGCGAGCGCTCGCGCCGCTGTCGGCAGGCGCGAATTCGCCCCGCAACGTCGAAGTGTCGCTGAAGCTTTCGGCACTCGGCCAGTTCCTCCCCCGGGACGGCCACAAGATCGCGCTCGAGCACGCGCACAAGATCTGCGCCGCGGCCGCGGAGGCCGGGGTGTGGGTGACCGTCGACGCGGAGGACCACACCACCTCCGACTCGACGCTGTCGATCGTGCGGGAACTGCGCGAAGACTTCCCGTGGCTGGGCACCGTGCTGCAGGCCTACCTGCACCGCACCGAGGCCGACTGCCGCGACCTCAGCGGCGCCGGTTCGCGGATCCGGCTGTGCAAGGGCGCCTACAAGGAGCCGGCGTCGGTTGCGCACCAGGGCAAGGCCGCCGTCGACGCTGCCTATCTGCGTTGCCTGCGCATCCTCATGGCGGGCGACGGCTACCCGATGGTCGCCAGCCACGACCCCGCGATGATCGCCGCCGCCCTCGACCGCGCGGCCGAGACCGGGCGCGGCGCGGACGACTTCGAGTTGCAGATGCTCTACGGCATTCGCGACGCGGAGCAGCGACGCCTCGTCGGGGCGGGCAACCAAGTGCGCGTGTACCTGCCCTACGGCGACGAGTGGTACGGCTACTTCATGCGTCGCCTCGCCGAGCGTCCCGCCAACCTGGCGTTCTTCCTGCGCTCGCTCGCGTCGAAGGGCTAGAACCCACCCCGGGGCGCTACTTCACGTAGGCGACCGGGATCAGCGACGGTGCGGTGGGCACCTTTTCGGAGACGTACATGCCGCGGATGCCGTCGATGTAGTGATGGCACCGCGGCGTCAGTCCCTCTGCGGTCTGCATCCGGCCCTTGGTGACGAGGATGCCGAGATCGGCGCCGTGGAAACGGAACTCGCCTGGACCGTACACCCGCAGGAAGAATGCGTCGTCCTCGCCGGTGATGTCGTGCCAGTCGTTGCTGACGTGGTCGAAGGTGAGATTACCGTCGTCGTCGAGATGGTAGCTACCGGTGCGCGGCGCCTCGAGGATGCGTTCGACGTCGTCGCCGGGGTCCTTCATGATCAGCTGCGACCACACGTCGACCGCGGCGAGCTTGTGCCAGCGGTCGTTGATCTCCTCGACGTTCACTACGTAGTCGACCTCGATGAACTCGAGCAGGTGGAACAGGAACAGCGGAACGTCGGCGTACGCGCCGGCGGTGACGTTCGTCATCGACGACGCACCAGAGATGCGGGGATTCAACTCGCCGAGGTAGACCTCGTCGGTGTCGAGGTCGATCAACACGTCGATCTCGAGAAATCCCTTGTAGCCCTCCTGCGCCAACCGGTCGCCCAGTTTGCGGACGTGGCTGATCGCGGTCGCCCGATGCGCCTCGGACAGCGCGTCCGGGAACAGGTCGTTGCCGCACCAGCCGCCCTTGTACGGGGTGAGTTCCGGGTAGCCGGTGAGGTCGGTCATGAACGGGCCGACGATCGTGCCGTGCCGGGTGATGCACGCCTCGACGGCGGCGGCCTTGTTGTTGATCCGCTTCATCACCTTCAGTTCCTGGCCGACGATGTCCTCGGCGTTGGCGTCCCAGTCGGCCTCGGACTTGATGAAGAAGGTGGTCTTGCCCGAGTCGCCGTAGGGTGTCTGCACGACGAGGTCGGTGCCGAGCCCGTTCGCGGTGGACAGCTCGTTCAACTCGGCATAGGTGTCGGCGCGGCCGAGCACATTCGGCACCGACGGTGCCCCCGCCTCGTTGCCGAGTTGGGTGGTGACGATCTTCGAATCGAGGCGGCGTCGAAGCGAATCCGGCGGCAGGATGAGGTTGTAGCCGAGTTCGCGGCAGATCTCCTCGGTCTCCTCGTCGAAGAAGACCATCGCGACCATCGGGGTGCCGCCGCGGCGGCGCAGGTACTGCTGCACCTCGGGGTCGCGCAGCAGGTAGTTGTTGATCTGCTCGCTGGACTCGAACTCGACGTACGGCTTGTTCTTCGGTGAGAAGACGCGCGGGTGCGCGCCGTCCCAGGAGTCGTAGTAGGCGATGTACTGGAAGTTGCGCACCCACCGGTCGATGCCGAGCAGGTTGAACGCGGTCGGCCCGACGAAGTAGATCGGCTGCGTGTTGGTCCGGAAGAAGGTGCGGATCTCGGAGATGCCGTCGAGGCGCGCCGCATTCGTCGTGGTGGTGTCTGTCATCGCGTCCTCCTGCTGGATGGGTCCGAGCTTAGAGTCAACTACACCCGACTTCGCGGCGGTCGGGGGACGAATCGCGCCAATCGCCGTCAGCACCACAATCGCGACGCGGAACGCGAGGCGCAGCACGGCGCCGATCACGACTTGCCGCCACCGTCGATGGGGCGCTGCAGGTGCTGGTCCTTGCTGTGCACGCCGGTCCGGCTCAGGCCCGCGACCGCCCCGCGCATCCGGTGCCGGTCACCTGTATGGGAGCGGCCGGTCAGCTCGCCGCCGATCGCGTCGAACGCGCGCAGCGTGTCCTGCATGAACCTCGGGTTCTGCGCCTCCGGCCAAGTCGAGAACTTCACGCACACCGTGCGGGTTCGCCGGCTGACGTGCACCATTTGCCCGTGAATCCCCAGACACAGCAACACATCCCCGTGCTCACCCGGACGGAACCAGAACTGGTTGCGGTACCACCCGCCCGGCATGGACTGCTCCGAAGGCGAGGCCGCGAACGCCGATCGACCGTCCGCGTCGACCGTCCACGACCGCCGCAGCCACTGCGGGTCGATCACCGTGACGGACTCCCCCGTGCCCGGATCCGGCACCGCGCCGCCGTCGAGCAGCAGCTGCCCGAACCGCGCCGTGTCGCGCGCGGTCGCGCACAGGCCGCCGTCGTGCAGGGCGGTGCCGAGGAAGTCGCAGAGCAGATCGGCGTCGTGCTCCGCTCCCATCGGTTGCCAGATCAGCTCGGTCATCAGCTCGGACATCGCCTGCCCGCCAGCACGTTCGCACACCCACCCGAGCACGTCGGTTTCCACCGACCGGTACCGGAAGGGCCCGCCATGCTCGTCGGCGGCCGACAGTTGGCTGAGGTATGCGTAGATCCCGCGATCGACCGGGGTACCGGGCTCCCAGCCCAGCCAGTTGCCCATTTGCGCGATGTCGGCCTGCGGGTCGGCGTAGTCCTCGCTGAAGGCGACGCCGCTGCGCATGTCGAGCACGTGCCGCACGGTGGCGGCGACGTAGCCGCTGCCCGACAGTTCGGGGACGTAGTCGACGACCTGACGTCCGGGGTCGAGCACTCCCCGCTCCACCAGCGCCGCCGCGACGCACCCGACGACCGACTTCGTTATCGACATGAGCGCGTGGGTGCGCTCGGGCGCGCCCTCGGGCCCGTACCACTCGGCGATCAACGCACCGTCCTGTAGGACGACGTAGGCGTCGGTGTAGGTGTCGTCGAGCACCGCGGCGACCGTGCCGGTCGATCCGTCGACCCGGGTGACGGCGACCGCGCCGACGTCGACCGGGTTGGCCGACGGGAGGTCCCGCACCAGGCCCGTGGTGCGCCGAACCGACTGGCTTGGCAGGAACTGGCGTACGTGCCAGTACGCCCAGCGGTTGAACGGCGGGTCCTGCCAGTTCCGTGGCCCGACCATCGCGGCCCATTCGGCGGGACGTCCGTACGTGCTCACGTGGGCGATCGTAGTCGCGGTACCGGACGCATCGGCCGCCGCCAAGGCGCGATCGGGACGACGAACGGCCGAACACGTCGACGACGGCATGCGCACAGGCCGAAGGCCTCCCGTGCCGGAACGGGAGGCCTTCGGTGTGTTGTCTGCGCGCCGGGTTCAGACCGTGGTGGTCGCGAACCGCTCACGCAGCACGTTCTTCGACACCTTGCCGGTCGGTGTGGTCGGAAGGGCGTCGAGGACGATGACCTCGCGGACCTTCTGGTACGGAGCGACCTGCTCGCCGACGTGGGTGATGATCTCGTCAGCCAGGGTTGCCGTCTCGTCGGCGCCGGGACGCAGCACCACGAAGGCGACCGGGATCTCGCCCGCGATCTCGCTCGGCTTGCCGACGACCGCCGCCTGGGCAACCGCGGGATGCGAGCAGGCGATGTCCTCGAGCTGCTGCGGGTACACGTTGTAGCCCTTGTAGATGATCATGTCCTTGGATCGCCCGACGATGTACAGGAATCCGTCCTCATCGCGGCGGGCGAGGTCGCCGGTGAGCAGCCAGCCGTCGCGGAATTGGATCGCGGTCAGTTCCGGCTGACCCTGGTACCCATCGGTGACCTGCGGACCACGCACCCACATTTCGCCGACGTCGCCGACCGCGACCGGCGCGCCGTGCGAGTCACGTAAATCCACCTCCGTGTCGAAGATCGGGATCCCGATGCTCCCGACCGGTGTCTCGACCTCCGAGTTGATCGCGCCGCTCGACACACCCATGGTCGCCTCGGACAGCCCGTAGCCCTCCATGACGTCCGCATTGGGGAAGACGCGACGCAGCTGACCGAGCGCCGTGGTGTCGATCGGTGCGGCGCCCGAAACAAGGATCCGGACCGAGGACAGATCGCGCGTGGCGGCGGACGGGCTCCGCAGCATCGCGTAGTACATCGGCGGAGACCCGATGAGCTGCGTCACACCGCGCGCCTCGATGTCGGCGAGCATCCGCTCCGGATCGAACCCGCCGGCGACGAGCACGGTGGTGCCGAGGGCGAGGTCGACGTTGTTGCCGACGAGCCCGAGCCCATGGAAGAACGGCGCAATCGCCACGTGGACGCCCGCGCCCGGGGTGAGCATGTGTTCGCCCGCGGCCTCCGGTACCTGGTCCAGGTGCAGCCGCCCCTCCTCGTCGACCCGAGGCAGGGTCGCGGCACGCCACGCCGACTGCTGGACGACGTTGGCGACCACGTTGCGGTGCAGCGCCCGGACGGCCTTGGACACGCCGGTGGTGCCGCCGGTCATCTGCAGGTGCGCGACCTGATTCGGGTCGATGCGGACGTCGGCCACCGGCTCCGCGGCGAGCAGATCGGCCAACGGGGTGACCCCGGCCGGGAGTTCGCCGCCGCCCGGCACCCCGACGAGAAACTCGACCGACGCGGGCGCCGCCTCCACGGCGATCGACGCACACGACGCGCTGGTCACGATTGCCTTCGGGGCGACGCTTTCGAGCTGTTGGCGCAGCGCCGCGGTGGGCTGGGCCGGGTTGAGCGCGGCAACCGCTGCGCCGGCGAGCATCGTGCCGTAGTAGGCAACCATGAACGAGAGCGAATTCGGCATGTGGAAGGCGATCACGTCACCGGATGCGATGCCACGGGCACGCAGGCCGCCCGCGACGCGGCGCGCTTGTTCGCGCAGCTCGCGATAGGTGATCGACTGCTCGCCCTGCTCGTAGGCGAGACGGTTGGGATAGTCGTGGGCTGCCCCCTCGAGGATCGCGTCGATCCCGACGTTCGGGTAGTCGAGCGAACGGGGCATGTTCTTCGGCCATGCGGCGGTCATGACTGGCAATCTCCTGGGACGGTTCGTTGCGACGTGGCGGGATGCGCATTCGCGCGATACCTATAAGCTAATCCATGATAACGAGGATGTCCACTGTGAATCTGCTGAGAATCTGTTCGCTGGGCAAGCCGACGAGGGTTCGGAGCGGCACCGGCGGTGGACGTCGAATATCGCCTCTTTGGGCAGGTCGCCGCATGGGATCCGGATCGGCACAACTCGCGGGTGAGGCTCCTGCGGCTGCCCCGACCACATGCGTCGTGAGGACGATTGGCGAATTGGCGCTATCCGAATGATCTCTGCCATCGGATGTCTTACTGGTCATCGGACCGGCGGTGTCCGGGGCGCGCGTGCGGTCGGCGGCGGTCGGCGCGGTCGGTGCCCCTAATCCGTTGGCACGCCACCCAGCGGCTTCGCGACCGCGACCACGCCGATCACGCCCGTGTGGCCCCAGTTCTCGGCGTGTCGGGCGCCACACGGTCGTGATCAGCGAGGTGAGTGCGGGCAACCCGCGGACCGTGCATAGATATGGCTGCTATATCGGTCGCTGAAGCCGCCATTTCACTACGGAGTCGCGGGTCGAGCCCACGCTCCAGTCCGCTGATCACGACGTTGTGGCCCCGTTTTTCGGCGTGTCGGGGCCATAC
>DATDBL010000329.1:0-8740 GCA_036524855.1 Aldersonia sp.
ACCAGCGCGCCGAACCCGTAGGCGAACAGCGTCGCCATCGGGATGAGCGCGGTGCGCAGACCGTGTTTGAGCATCGCCCGGCGTCGGGTGAGACCCTTCGCGCGGGCGGTGCGGATGAAGTCGCTGCCCAGCACGTCGAGCGGTCGACGAGTTGCGGCCACAGCCCGTCGATCCGACTCGCCGACGTCTCGCCGGTGTAGAGGAAGATCTGCTTGCCGGTGAGCGAGTTGATTTCGAGAGCACCGTATTTCAGTAGTGTCGCGCTGAGGAACACCGGTGTGGACAGGATCAGCAGCGAGACGGCCGTGCTGAAGTAGTCACTGAAGCGGTACTGGCGGATCGCGCCCGCGGCGCCGACGAGCACGCCGAGGACCGTGCCGACTACGGACCCGAGCACCAGTAGACGCAGGCTCGCCAGGATGCGGCGGCCGAGCTCGTCGGTGATGGGTTGGCCGGTGATGGTCGTGCCGAAGTCGCCGTGGACCGCTCCGGCGAGCCAGTGCGCGTAGCGCACCGGGATGGGTTCGTCGAGGTTGAGCTCGGCGGCCTTCGCCTCGATCACCGCGGGCGGCGGCTGCGGGTTGCGCTGCAGCAGGCTGTCGAGGGGACGGAAGGTGAGCGAGGTCAGGGTGAAGGTGAGGAACGAGGCGAGCAGCAGCAGGACCGCGTAGTTCAGTGCGCGGCGTGCCAGGAACCCGACCATAGCCCGGGATCATAGGGTGGCGGGCCGGCCGCAACGCAGCCCCGACACCCGTACGGCACTATTGACAAGGTGACCCCGAGCAGACGCAAGCCCGCGCTCGTCGCCAGCGATGTCGACGGCACGCTGATCGACGAGGACGAGAAGGTCAGCGCCCGGACCAAGTCCGTCGTCGCGTCGATCGTGTCCGACGGCGTCCCGTTCGTCCTCGCGACCGGTCGCCCGCCGCGTTGGATCGCGCCCGTCGTCGACGGCCTCGGCTTTGCGCCGCTCGCGGTGTGCGGCAACGGTGCGGTGCTCTACGACAGTGCTGCGGACCGGGTCCTCTCGGCCCACATCCTCGATGTCGAGACTCTGAACTGGGTCGCCGAGTTGGCCTACCGGACCCTGCCGGGCTGCGGTCTGGCGGCCGAACGGATCGGCGAGAGCGCCCACGACGCCGCGACCCCGCAGTTCGTCAGCGCCCCCGACTACGAGCACGCGTGGCTCAACCCGGACAACACCGAGGTGTCGCTCGACGAGGTGCTCGCCGCGCCCGCGATCAAGCTGTTGATTCGGCTACGCGACGCGGCGAGCGAGCAGATGCGCGCCGCGCTCGCGCCCCTGGTCGGCGGCCGTGCCGACATCACCTACTCGACCAACAACGGCCTGATCGAGATCTCGGCACCGGGGGTGACGAAGGCGTCGGGCCTGCGCGAGTTGGCCGAGCGGATGGGGATCTCGGACCTGACCGGGGCTGTGGCGTTCGGTGATATGCCCAACGACGTCCCGATGCTCGAACTCGCCGGCCACGGGGTCGCCATGCGCAACGCTCACCCGGATGCGCTCGCTGCCGCCGACGAGATCACGGCCGGCAACGACGAGGACGGCGTCGCGCAGGTGCTCGAACGCTGGTGGGCGTAACGCCGCAGGTCAGAGGCCGTGAGTGGTTACGGAGTCCAGAGACTCCTCAACCACTCACGGGTGGCTACCCGCCGTACGAGTCCCAGTAGGCGTTGTTGTAGGCGCTCAGCACCGTGTTCGCGAAGCCGGTGACCTCGTTGACCACGATCGATCCGCGCTCGAAGTCCGCCTGCATGCCCTCCGGAACCGGGTACTCGTTCGTCTGTGGCAGGCCCAGTTCGCCGGCGTCCAGACCCATCGCGAGGAACTTCTGCAGGATCTGGCCCATCACGGTCACGACCTTCCCGCTCGGGAGCGAGTAAATGTAGCCGTTGGTGAACTTGGCGTACTGCGCGCCGCTGCTCGCGTCGAGGATGCCCGACAGTGCCGGCCCGAGCCGACCGTACGGGCCCGCGTCGGCCGCCCACTGACGGGCGATCGGGGTGTCGTCGGCCACGTCGACCAGCGCCTGCATGAGGTCGGGCAGTTCCGCGCGGCCGGCGTCGATCGCGGCCTTCTCCGGTGACGACGGGGTGTGCGACGGGCTGTCGGTGGCGAGGTCGTCGCGGGCGGTGCTGGCGTCGGTACCGGCGGCGATGGCGCGGATCTCGTCCATCTTCGCGTAGGCGGCATCCCCCGGGCATTCCGTGCTGCCGACGTCGCGGTGGGTGAAGATCACCGGCAGTCTGACCGACTTGCCCTCTGCGAACGGCGTGTACTTGCTGCCCTCCGAGTACATCGTCGTCGTCCCACCCGGGTCCGCCCCGGCGAGCTTGAGCCGCCAGCCGAGGAACTTGCCGACCGACTCGATCGCGGCGTCGCTGGGCGCGACCTTCTCGTAATTGCCCATCAGCGCGATCCCGACGGTGTTCATGTTGAACCCACCCGCGTGCGCGCCCTCGACGGGCTTGTCGAGGCCGCCGGCGCGACCCTCGTAGATCGTGCCGTACTTGTCGACGAGCGCGTTGTAGCCGATGTCGCACCAGTGCAGCGTGCTCGCGTGGTAGGCGTAGATCGCGCGCACGATGCCGGGGGCCTCGGCTTTGGTGTAGCTGTTGTTGCCCGCGGTGTGGTGCACGGTGGCGCCGCTGACGAACTCGTCGTAATCGGGACTCGAGCAGCGGATCGACTCGTCGGCACCCCACTTCGACCGGCTCACCACCTTCGGCCCGCCGGCGAGCGGTTCGGCGATGTCGGCGACGGTCGCGTCCGCCTCGGTGACTTCGGGTTGCATGGTGACGGCGGAGAGGTCCGCGGCCGGGTCGGCACGGTCGGCGACCGGAGTGGTGCTGGTGCTGAGCACCTGGACCGCGGTGGTCTGGCCGATGTAGATCGGTTCCGTGCCGGCCTGCGCCCCCTCCTGCTGCCCGTCGATCACGTCGAGCGCCTCCCATCGCCCCCAGCTGCCGTCGGGGAGTTTGGCGCGGATGCGGGCGGCCGTCGCGGAGAGGTCGGATCCGGTGAGCGCGACCATGCTGAACGGGGTGTCCTGGGTGATTTCCTTGACCGTGGCGCCGAGTTGATCGGCCAGGTCGGACGGCAGTTCCTCGGGGTCGACGGACCGGGCGGCCTCGTCGGGGGAGAGTTCTGGCAGCGGCACGGAGTCCGGCAGCGGAAGCTGCCTCAGGTCCGCCAGCCGCAGGTCGGGCAGGTCCAGCCCGGTGAGCTCCCGCACGGGTACGACGAGATCGGGAAGCTGCGAAAGCGCGATCTGAGCGAGCTTGGTCGGCACCGCCGCCTGCGCCTCGTTCGCCAGCTGGATCTCGGTGTTCGCCCGAGGCCCAGCGGACACAGCGATCCGGGTCAGCGAATCGGCAACGAACGGGGCGGCAAGCGCGAGCATGGCCACCGACCCCAGCACGAGGGAGGGTTTCGGTCGACGGTTCGGCAAGAATCTCCCCAATCGGATCGGCGATCGTCCGTGGAACGGTCACATCTCGAGCACAGCTGGCGCCCCACTCATCCGGTTTGACCTATGTTGCAGAGGAACGCCACATTAGTCACACTAGTCACAACTGTCCCAAGACTCAACTTCGACTTGAGGGTTTTGGCCGACTGGGCACTGAGCCGGAACCGGAGGAGCAGAGATGCGACGAATCGTGGGCCGATGGGCCGGACCGGGGCGCAGCGCTGGACGGCGCAAGCGCATGGTTGGGCGACCGCTGCGCCGCGGACGGCGCCGCGCCATGTTCGGGTTCGCCCCGGCCGCGACCGTGGGTGCACTGTTGGTCGCCTCGTTGGGATCCGGCGGCGTGGTGCTGACCGTCGACGCCACCACTCCGTTCACCATCGCGGGCACCGGCGGAGCGGGCCACGGCCGCGGCATGGGGCAGTGGGGTGCCTACGCCTACGCGAAGCAGGGCTGGTCGGCCGACCAGATCCTCGCGCACTATTACGAGGGTGCGCAGCTGGGACGGGTGGGCACGTCCGTACTCGGGGTGCGGCTGATGGAACGCGACGACAAGCCGTTCGAGGCGTACTCGGACGCGGGTGCGACGGTCGCGGGGCACTCGGTGGAGCCCGGGCAGGCAGTGCGACTGGTCCCGACGGCGTCCGGCGCGAACGTCGCCATCGCCGACCGCTGCGGCGGGTCGGTGATCTGGGAGGGCACCACCGACGACCCGTACGTCGACCCGATCGACAACTCGCCCGACCGCCCCGCGAGCGAACACCTGAAGCTGTGCGACGGCACGGTGCCCTACCGCGGGTCGTTGGGGGTCGCGCTCGAGGGTGCGGCGCCGCGCACGGTGAACGCGCTCGACGTCGAGGACTACCTGCGTGGCGTGGTGCCGAAGGAGATGTCGCCGGGCTGGGCGGACCAGGGTGGCAAAGAGGCGTTGCGGGCACAGGCGATCGCGGCGCGCTCGTACGCATTGGCCGAGGACCGCTACCCGTACGCGCAGATCTGCAACACGCAGTCGTGCCAGGTGTATGCGGGGTCCGGGGTCGAGGACAAGCGCACCGACGACGCCGTGTCCTCCACCAAGGGCACGGTGCTGATGAAGGACGGCGAGATCATGCGCTCGGAGTACTCGGCATCGTCGGCCGTCTCGGCCGGCTTCCCGGGCGTCGTCGAGACCGGTGCCGGTGCGCCGCCGGAGGGTTGGTCGCGGACCTTGACCGCCGAGCAGATCGGGCAGGCCTTCGGCGTCGGCGATCTGCAGTCCGCGGTGGTCACCGGTCGCGACGAGGCGGGTCGCGTGACCAACCTGCACGTCGTCGGCAGCAGTGGTGTCGTTGATGTCTCTGGGGCGGAGGCGCAGCAGAAGCTGGCGCTGGACTCGGACGCATTCGAGATCTCCGAGGGTGGCACCACGGCCACGCCGCCGGGTGGCGTCACCACGCCGACGGAACCGGCTGCGCCGCAACTGCAAACGCTGGAACCCGGTGATCTCGATCGCGCTCAGCCGGCCACGCCGGAGACGCCGGGCGGTTCCACCATCGATGACAAGTACCGCGAACTTGGAGGCCCTCAAGGCGAATTCGGTGCGCCGATGGCGCCGGAACTGCAATTGCCGCGCAACCAGGGGAAGTTCCGGGCGTTCACCAACGGCGTCATCTTCTGGGCACCGCAGACCGGGGTTCAGGCGGTCGATTTCGGGCAGTTCCTGGATTTGTTGGGGACGTTGGGCTGAGCATGCCCGTGGCCGCCGGAGGGATCCGGCGGCCACGGCTTGTAGCGGCCCGGTGATCGTTGAACGTTACTTGCGGCGGCGCAGTAGGTTCCACAGGAAACGGCGTTTGGGCTGATCGGGTGACCGCGCGACGTCCTCGAGGTAGAGATTGCGCGCAACCTTGGCAACGGCACGTAGCGCAAAGGAAGTAATTCGGACGCCCCGGAGCTGTCCCCGGGACAAACTCCCATTGGGCGACTGGGGCAGTCGGTCGCCGAGTGCGGCGCGCGCGGCATTGCCGACGGTACCGAATTGTCGCTTACCGCCCAGACGGCTTCCTCGAGCTTGTCGAGAATCGCCCTGCCCTGTTCATCTTCTCGGAGCATGACGCCAAGCAGGGATTGGTTGGTCAGGCCGCTGACGTACCGTGCGTCCTCGCGGACCTTGATGTCACTCGTCTCCTCCTCATCGAGGATCTCCTCGACCAGCCTGCTACAGAAGTCGCTGATCTGTTTCTCTGTGATCTGCACTCCGCTCGCGCGAGCGGACATGAGGAGGTCGCGAGCGAGTGCTGTCGCACCGTCCACCGCCCCCACAGCCAATCGTGCTCACGTCCGGATTGGCTGGCAAATGCGCCGAAGTGCTGCCACCGCAGGCCGAAGAGCTTCTTCTCAGACCAGTCCGTGGTTGTGGTGACGCCAGGGACAACGAGATTGTCCGGCGGGTCGATTGCGGGGGTCAGGTTTTGATAACGGAACCGCGGCGGATCGTATTCTGCTCCGCCCCAGTTCAATGCGAAGCCGACGACCTCGACGGCGAGAGCGAATTCGAGCACATCCGCGGGAGTGTGCCCTGTCGCCTGCGCGACAGCCTCTGCTGCGGTGTTGACAGCCGCCAGCAGGGCGGGGCGGTGCTCGTCGTAGACCGTGCGAAGACTTTCAAGTGCTTTGTCCTTCGATGTGCCGACGTCGCTTCTGTTGCGCGGTGCGCTGTCGATGGCCTCGATGAGTTGCGCGCGGATATCGGTCACAGTTCGCTGTGCGCTGCCGACCGCGGACAGCGCATCTGTGTAGTCTGCGCCGGCGACACCCTGCAGCGCGGATAGCGCACGCCCCCACCAGCGCAACACGTGGTCAGCGGTCGGTGCCCCCCATCGCCACTTCTCGCCGACCTCCAGTTGCTCCGGTGTATCGCCCGGGACTTGACTCGGTTCAAGCCGGGGAGGTCCGAGGGGCTGCAGGGGTGAAAGCTCAGAATGCCGCTCGAGCTTGCGCTGGAGTGATTCGGCGCGGCCGGCGCGATAAAGCGGCAGCAGCTTCGAGGCTGCGGCCTCGATATCGGACTTGGAGATTGCTCGGTCGGGGTGAGATAGGTAGTCCATGACGACCTGATGTGGTTGTGCTGAGGTCACGCCCATTAGTTCGAACATCTGCTTGAGCGAATCTACGTCGAGGCGCTCATCGGGTTCGCGGATAGCTGATAGGACACCCTTCAGCACCTTTCCGAGCGGAGGTGCTTTTCCGTCGACGACTGCGGCGTCGCCGTTCGTCGTCGCGACACTCGGTGTCACATAAAGCAGGACTCGTTCGTATGGTCGGTCGGTCGGTCGCTCGCGGAGTGCGCGCAGCAGTGGCTCGAACGGCGCGTTGTCGAGCACGCCACCGTCGACGAGAACTGCTGAGGGCCGAAGGGGTGCGGGCGGGTCGGTGTGTACCTGCAATTGCGGGGTTTCGACGACAGGTCCGAAAGCGAGCGGAAATGCTGCGGTCGCACGAGCGGCAGTTTTAAGAGCCTCGAAGGAGTCCACGTCCCCGAAATGATCGACCGGTGCGATGTTGTCGAACGGATCCCGGCGGATGAACTTGTACACGCGCCGCCCGTCTGCAGCCGTGCCCCCGGTTCCGTTCGGAAGCGGTACTCTCTCTCCTTCGAATTCAGTGCGGTGGCCGTCAGAAACAGCGTGCACGCACCCGCGCGCCCGTTGCCCGGTTCGATGCTGTCCAGCACCGAATCGATCTGGCTTGTGAGGTAGTCGCCGTCGAGGAGGGACTCGTGTCCCTGCGGATTCTTGCGCGTGAGCCTTTCGACCTCGAGGGACGCGAGTGATCTCCAGTTCTTCTTCATGTCCGGCATCTCCGCACCGCGAGCGATCGTGGTCGCGAGCACTGCCCCGTTCAGTCCGCCGGCGCTGGTTCCTGCGATCAGATCCACTGCGATGCTCCGGCCAGCGTGATCGAGTATCTCCCGCCACACCGAGTCGCTGTCGTCGTCCTCCGACGCCAGTCGGAGCCGATTCAACTCGTGCGTCACACCGCCCATCCACACCGCGAGGCTGACGCCGCCGTTGAGGACCAGGCCGTACCGTACTTCCTTTTTCTTGGTTGGATCTGCATCAGTTGTGGCTGTTTCCGCCGCGGCGGCGTCGTGGGCATCTGTCGTCATGTTTGGGTTCTCCGTTCCCGTACGGAAGAAATGCAGCGCAAACCGGCACCCGTGGGGTGTGTCCCGCCGGGCGTTGGCGCGAGGTCTCGACCGGGCATGAGGCGGGTCGGGCATTCGATGCCTTGTGGGCACCCACAGCCTCCGCGCAATCCGCACCGACAGACCGCGTAGCCCACTACTCGAATACGTGTCCAAATCCGCGAAATCCGCTGGTGATCTACGTGGTCCCTCGCCTTCCGGGACCAAAGTCTCTAGGGCGCCGAAGGTTGCGACCCCGACGATGGCATACGTCGAAGAGTGCCATCCGAGACGGGAGACGAACGCATGGCGAGCCGCGAGCTGACCGACAAAGAGCTGTTGCACGAACTGCAGGACTTCGCCGAGGCCGAGGTCGAGCGACATCTGTCGATGACCAAGGACTGGCACCCGCACGACTACGTACCGTGGGACGACGGACGCAACTTCGCGGCGTTGGGCGGCGTGGACTGGGACCCCGAGCAGTCGAAGCTGAGCGAGCATGCCAAGGCGGCGATGTTCACCAACCTGCTCACCGAGGACAACCTGCCTTCCTACCACCGCGAGATCGCCGAGAATTTCTCGCTCGACGGCGCCTGGGGCACCTGGGTCGGGCGCTGGACGGCCGAGGAGGCGCGGCACTCGATCGTCATGCGCGACTACCTCGTCGTGACCCGTGGCGTCGACCCGGTCGCGCTCGAACAGGCCCGGATGATCCACATGGGCCACGGCTTCAACGTCGGTGATCAGAACTCGATGCTGCTGTCGGTTTCGTATGTGACGTTCCAGGAACTGGCGACCCGGGTCTCGCACCGCAACACCGGCAAGGCCTGCGGCGACCCGATCGCCGACCGTATGCTCGCCCGCGTCGCTGCCGACGAGAACCTGCACATGATGTTCTACCGCAACATCGTCGGCGCGGCCCTCGACGTCGCACCGGACCAGGCGATGCGGGCGATCATGACGATCCTGGACAACTTTCAGATGCCCGGAGCCACTATGCCCGGCTTCCGACGCAACGCGGTGCTCATCGCCAAGCACGGGATCTACGACCTGCGCCAGCACATCGATGACGTCGTGACGCCGG
>DATDBL010000330.1:0-15341 GCA_036524855.1 Aldersonia sp.
GGCCGGCCTGGCCGGGATGGCCGTACCGATCGGCATCTACTTGGCGATCAACGCCGGCCGCCCGAGCGCGCACGGCTGGGGCGTCGCCATGTCCACCGACACGGCACTGGCGCTGGGCCTGCTGGCCCTGCTGGGCCGGGACATTCCGGACCGCATGCGGGTGTTCGTGCTTACGGTCTTCGTCGTCGACGACCTGGTCGCCCTCGCGGTGATCGCGCTGGTGTACAGCGAGGACATCTCGCTCGCTTCACTGGTGCCCGCTCTGGTGGCGTTCGTCCTGCTGCTGGTCGCGGTACGGCTGCGGCTGCGGCGACGGCTGGTGTACGTCGGTCTTGGTGTCGTGCTGTGGGCTGCGTTGTCCAGCAGCGGCATCGACCCCGTCGTAGCCGGCCTGGTGATTGGGCTGGCGGCACCGGCGTACACCCCGACCCGGAACGACCTGCAAGAGGCCACCGGGTTGGTCCGCAGGTTCCGCGAGGAACCGACGCCCGAGTTCGCCCGGTCGGCGCAGGTCGGTCTGGTGGCCGCGCTATCGCCGAACGCGCGGTTGCAGGCCTTCTATCACCCGTGGACCAGCTACGTCATCGTGCCGATCTTCGCGCTGGCCAACGCGGGCGTTCGCCTCACCTCCGACACCCTGCGCGCTGCGGCGACCTCCCCACTGACCTGGGGCATCGTCGCCGGCCTCGTCGTCGGCAAGCTCGTCGGCATCACCGGCGCGACCGTGCTGATCGGAAAGCTGCGCCCGGGCAGCGTCGCGCCCGGAATGACGACGTCGTGGATCGCGGGCGGTGCCGCGCTGTCCGGTATCGGGTTCACGATCTCACTATTCATCGTCGACCTCGCCCTCGATGACCCCGCACTGCAGGATCAGGCACGCGTCGGCGTACTCGCCGCGACCGTCCTCGCGACCCTGCTCGGCTGGATGATCTTCGCCGTCGACCGTCGACTGCGCCCGCCGGGCGACGAGATCGGCCGACGTCTGCTCCGCCCGATCGACCCGTCGCGCGACCACATCCGCGGCCCGGTCGGTGCCCAGCTCACCCTCGTCGAATACGGCGATTTCGAGTGCCCGTTCTGCAGCAAGGCCACCGGCAGCATCCGCGACGTGCGGATGCGACTGGGCGACAGCCTGCGCTATGTCTTCCGGCACCTGCCGCTCGAGGAGTATCACCCGGCCGCGCGGTACGCGGCAGAGGCCGCCGAGGCGGCGGGCGCGCAGGGCCGGTTCTGGGAGATGCACGACCTGCTCTTCCGCAACCACGACGCCCTGACCCCCGACGACATACGCGGCTACGCCGAGGAACTCGGTCTCGACCTCGACCGCTTCGACGAGGACCTGCGCACCGGCCGCCACGCGGTCCGCGTCGACGACGACGCGATCGACGCCGAGTCCTCCGAGGTCATGGGCACCCCGACGTTCTATCTCGGCGCCGGCGCCGGAATCCCGGTCCGCCACAGCGGCCCGTTCGACGCCGACACCCTGATCACCGCGCTCGAATCCCAGCCCCGCCCCTGACCTGACGCCCGCCCCAGGGGCGGGCGATCGACTGGTACCAGAACCGCTACCTCGCCGACCCGACGCAGGCGAGCGACCCGAGGGTGTCGCCACTGCTCGAGCCGGACCTGAGCGGCACGGCTCTGGCCTACATCGTCGTCGCCGGCTTCGACCCACTACGCGACGAGGGAGTGTCCTACGCGAGACGTCTGACCGAAGCGGGCGTGCTCACCGAACTGGCTCATGAGGGCGCGTTGATCCACGCCTTCGTCAACATGACCCGGATCAGCCCCGGCTCCCGCGCGGCGACACTGCGGGCGGCTCGGGCCCCGCGGCGTTGGTCGACGGGTCGCTGCGGACCCGAGCCCGCAATGATGCCGGACTCTGACCGAGATCCCCGATCGGGCGTCGCCCGCGGACCACGCTCGACGGGACCAGCCACGTTACCGAACCGACGCCGGGAATCTTCTCGGTGGCGTCTTGCGCTCCGCCTCCCACTCCCGTTGGAGGCGACCGCTTTTCTGTGCCGCGAGACGGTGTTGCACGCACTAGACACGCGAACGGTTGTCGGCGACCTTCCTCGATTTCATCGCGAGCCAGCGGCCGAAGTCTTCGTCTTCCAGAATCGCCCGATACTCGCTGGTCTCGACGCGATAGTGCAACGAGGCGTAGATCTCCTCGGCGCGGCGCCCCGCCATTTCGCGCGTGCCCCCGCCGACCTTGCCGTTCAGCGATTGCTCGACCCGCCGCGAGTCGTCGGCCGGATAGGTTCGCGATATGGCCGCTCGGAGCAGATCGCGCAAGCGCCGATCACTGATCGGATCGACGTCTGGGATCTGGTACTGCCGGGCAAGCCGCCACCAGCGCACCGTGTTCCCATGAAGAGATACTTTGCCCTGGTCCCGCGCATCGGCATCGAACCGGCTCCGCAGGTCACGCGAGGATGTGAAGTAGGTGCCGGAGACAGTTCCTGGCGCTGCATGGGCACGTTGCTGTGCGTTGATCTGGAAGACCCACCCGGCAGGAAGGGACCGTTTCAGCGCCCGCACCGCGGCGGTTGCGCTTGCCCGAGCATCGGCGATAGCTCGCAGTATCGAGTCCATGTCATCACCATGGGAGCGGTGCAAGGCCGCAAGCCATCTGTCAGGGAAAGCAGGTGTGATGCGAACGTATCGGCCTCGTCCTCGTCAGCACGCCGAAGAATGCGCATCGCCTCCTCTTCAGCCAGGGAGTGCGGCTCACGCTCACCGAGAGAGCACAGGCTGTCACCTAGATGCCACGGCAGGAGAACGTGGGCCAATTCGTGCGCGAACGTGAACCGTTGTCGCAGCCCACGGCTGTCATGAACCGCGTTAGAACACAGTCGGTGCGCGATCTATCCTGCGCCACAGAATTGCGTCGCATTCATGTGGCCATTGCGCGTGCACCAAGTCCACTCGCTCGGCGAGCAGTTCACGAACAGGGACCGGGGGTCGTAGATCGAGTCGTTGAATGAGCGTGCTCGCGGCGTTCTGCGCGGCCGTGCGCCCGTTGAACACCACTCAGATAGTCGCCGCCTCGTCGGGATCGATGCGGCCTGACTCGACCAGCCACTGCACGACCTGTTGCGCCTCGTCAGCATTCTCCGCCCGCGCTGCGAGCCCAAACTCCGCATTCGACGTGAGCAGCGCATCCACCCGGAGGCCACGTCGATGGGCTGCGACGATGAAGCGAAGAGCCGACGGCTGCCCGACCCATAGCGCGTACTCGTCAGTAGTCACCCAGGCAGTCCGCGAGCGAGCCTGGGCCGTCGCTGTCGGACTTATGCCAACGCTCGACCCAATCGTCGACGTCATCGAGGAAGGCACGCCCCGCTAGGCATTCGTCCACGAATGTCCCGGTTGCCGATCTAGACATCTATCCTCCTCCCGCGAACGGCGGTGCCGATCACTCGTCCGGTCTGTGGGTCGACTACACCCAAGTGGTAGCCGCGTCGGTCGTACACCTCCACGTGTCCATCTACGCCGTCATACTCGTAGAGCCGCCGTCCGTCGAGACTTCGCCACCTCTGACCGTTCGGCTTCTCCCCGGTCGATGAGCCGCTCGAGGTAATCGGGCGAGCGAGCGCTGTACCTGACCGGACAACCTCAGGAAGTCCTGTTTTGCCTCTTCAGATCGGTGTCCCGACTCGGCTGCACACGCTTCGGCTCGTCGGGCATCTTGGGATAGTTCGGCGGATACGGCAGCCCGGGCAGCCCATTCTCCTTGTCGGTCTCGGCCATCTCCAGCAACTGTTCGAGCGAGTGCGCGACGTCGTCGATCGTCGCCATCGGATCTCCGCGGCGCGCAACGAGATCCGGCACGGTGGCCATCGTGCAGTCGTCTGGGTCGACGTCGGCAAGTTCCTCCCACGTCACCGGCGTGGAGACGGTCGCGATCGGGGTGCGGCGCACCGAGTAGGCCGAGGCGATGGTGCGGTCCTGGGCGTTCTGGTTGTAGTCGATGAACATTCGCTCGCCGCGCTCCTCCTTCCACCACGCGGTGGTCACGCGGTCGTCACTGCGACGCTCGATCTCGCGCGCCAGCGCGATCGCCGCCCGCCGAACCTCGATGAAGTCCCACCGCTGCTCGATGCGGATGTACACGTGCAGCCCACGACCGCCCGACGTCTTCGGAAACCCGATCATCCCGAGTTCGTCCAACAGTGGTTTCATCACCTCCACCGCCACCGCCCGTGCCTCGTCGAAACCGGTCCCCGGCTGCGGGTCGAAGTCGATGCGCAACTCGTCCGGGTGGTCGAGGCCGGAGACGCGCAGTGCGAGCGGGTGGAACGTGACCGAGCCCAGGTTCGCCCCCCACACCACGTCCGCCGGCTGCGTCACCAGCAGCGCGTCAGCGTGCCGACCCGACGGGAACGTCACCCGACAACTCTGCACATGCTCGGGATGCCGTGCGGGCAGCCGCTTCTGGTAGATCTCCTCGCCCTCGACGCCGTCGGGGAACCGCTGCAGATACGTCGGGCGGTTCCACAGCGCGGTCATGATCTGCCCGCCGAGCGCGACCTTCCGGTAGTACTCGACGAGATGCCGCTTGGTGCCGCCGTCCGCGCCGAGCCGCGGGAAATACACCTTGTCCGGGTTGGACAGACGCACCGCGATCCCGTCGACATCGAGTTCCTCCGCCGGCGTCTTCGGGCTCACGACGCACCCCCACCGGCCAGCACGTCCGCGAAGTCGTAGCGGACGGGCACCTCGAGCTGGTCGTACGTGCACGAGCGCGGGTCCCGGTCGGGCCGCCACCGCACGAACCGTGCGGCGTGGCGCAACCGCTCGCCCTCGATCTGGTCGTAGGCGACCTCGACGACGAGTTCCGGCCGCAACGGCACGAAACTGCGCTCCGCACCCGAGCGCCACCGGTTGGCCTCGCCCTCGGCGACGACGTCCGCCCCGACCCGCAGCGGCTCGAGTTCGGTCAGCAACTGTTTGCGCCGCGCCTCCGTGAACGCCGACGCCCCGCCGATCATCTTCAATTCCTCGCCGTCGTAGAGACCGAGCAGCATCGACCCGATTCCGTGAACACTCTTGTGCATCCGGTACCCAATCACGACGGCGTCGGCGGTGCGGGCGTGCTTGACCTTCACCATCTCCCGCTTGTCCGGCAGGTAGCGGCCGGCGAGACGCTTCGCGATCACCCCGTCGAGGCCGGCACCCTCGAACTCGGCGAACCAGCGCTGCGCGGTCACAGTGTCGGTTGTGGCGGTCGAGGCGTGTACCACCGGCCCGTCGCCGACCACGTCCAGCAGCCGGTTCCGCCGCACCGACAGCGGCTCGCCTGTCAGGTCGTCGTCACCGATCGCCAGCAGGTCGAACCCGACCACCTGTGCCGGAGTCTGCTCGGCGAGCAACCGCACCCGACTCGCCGCCGGGTGGATCCGTTCCGAGAGCGCCTCCCAGTCCAGCCGCGTCCTCCCGTCGATCTCGCGTGGCACCACCAGTTCCCCGTCGAGCACGATCCGCTCCGGCAGTTCCGCCGTCACGGCGTCGACGACCTCGGGAAAGTACCGCGCCAAGTCTTTTCCGTTGCGCGAGCCGAGCACCACTTCGTCGGCGTCGCGGAACACGACCACCCGGAACCCGTCCCACTTCGGCTCGTACAGCCAGACCGGATCCCCGTCGTCGGGTTGCTCCGGGACGGCGGTCGCCGCCTTCGCCAGCATCGGCTTGAGCGGGGGTCGCACAGCAAGGCGCATGAGCCCCATCATTGCAGCCGAGTGACGATCCATGTCCCCGTCGCTTCGCTCGCCCCGGCACCCACTCGTCTCGACTTATCCGTCGCGGCGTGGTCTATTTCATTAGGAGTTGGACAGGAGTTCAAAGGGAGGGGACTGTCGTGACAGGTCGAGGATTGCGCGCCGCCGCGGTACTCGCCGCGCTCGCCGGGCTACTGCTCAGCGCCTGCGGATCCGAGGTGCAGGGCACCGCCACACCCGCCGCCGGAGGCCTCATCGATGCGACGACGGGAACGACGCCCACAGGCACCACGTCGCCACGCCCGACGACCACCACGACCGGCTCCGGTGGTGCCATCGATTTCGACGCCGAGGTCGGCGAATGCGTGAACCTCGGCGGCACCACCGACGACGCCGAGATCGACCACGCGGACTGCGGCAGCGCCGAGTCGAATTACAAGATCATCTCGAAGGAGGCGACGAACGCCGACTGCATCGGCGACGCGGACTCGTACTACTACGAAACGCTCAACGGGGTCGAGCAGGGCGCGCTCTGCCTCGATGTGGACTGGGTGGTCGGCGGCTGCATGGATCTGTCGGGCGAAGACCCCAAGCGCATCGACTGCACCGTCCCGACGAGCGACGGCGTCAAGGTCGTCGAGATCCAGCAGAACAAGACCGACGTCAACGACTGCCCCTCCTCCGTCGGCTTCGTCTACGACGTGCGCCGGTTCGTCGTCTGCACCGAGGATCTGTAGCACCGCATGGGGTTTCTGACGCCAATGGACTCGGCGTTCCTCATGATGGAGGGCCGCGAGCACCCGATGCATGTCGGTGGCCTGCAGTTGTACGAGCCACCCGAGGACGCCGGACCCGATTACGCCCGCCAGGTCTACGACTACCTGCTCGCCCACACCGAGACCCGTCCGCTGTATCGCAGCCGGCCGGCGTTCCCGGTCGGCTCGCTCGGCCAGATCCGTATGGTCGTCGACCCCGAGGTCGATCTCGACTACCACGTGCGCCTGTCGGCACTGCCGCGTCCGGGCCGCATCCGCGAACTGCTGGCGCTGGTCTCGCGCACCCACAGCGGCCTGCTCGACCGGTACCGGCCGCTGTGGGAGATGCACGTCATCGAGGGCCTCGAGGGCGGACGGCTGGGGATCTACACCAAGATTCACCACAGCATGATGGATGGCGTGTCCGCGATGAAGGAACTCGAGCGGTCGCTCTCGCCCGACCCCACCGTGCGCGACTGCCCCGCCCCGTGGTCGCCGCGAACGCGGCGTCGCCACCCCCGACCTCCGACGACGCCGTTGTCGATGCTTCGCGACGGGGTCGGGGTCGCCGGTGACGTCGCGGGTATGGTGCCGGCGGCGATGCGCGTCGCGACTCTCGCGTTCGGCAACGTCGACCTGGTGGCCCCGATGCGGGCTCCGCACACCATGTTCAACGTCGGGGTGGGCGGTGCCCGACGTTTCGCCGCGCAGTCCTGGCCCATGGAGCGCCTCGCGCAGGTCGCCCGCGCCAGCAGCACCAGACTCAACGACGTCGTGCTCGCCATGTGTTCCGGTGCGCTGCGCGAGTACCTGATCGAGCAGAACGCCCTGCCGCACGCCCCCCTGATCGCGGCCGTCCCGATCTCGCTGCGCAGCAAGGACGACGACATCGACAACGAGGAGGCCGGCGGCGGGAACTCGGTGAGCATCCTGCTGTGCAACCTCGGCACCGACCGCGCCGACCCACTGCACCGCCTCGACGTCGTCGCGCGCTCGATGCGGCAGGGCAAGGAGATGATGCGCGGGCTGTCCCGGGTGCAGGCGATGGCGATGGGCGCGCTGAACGTGTCTACGCTGGCGTTCACGCAGATACCCGGCTTCACCCGGATCACGCCGCCGAACTTCAACATCCTCATCTCGAACGTGCCGGGGGCGAGCGAGGACCTGTACTTCAACGGCGCCCGCCTCGACGGCGCCTATCCGATGTCGATCGTGTTCGACGGGTTCGCGCTGAACATCACGCTGACCAGCCGGGCGGGGCACCTCGACTTCGGCCTGATCGGGTGCCGGCGCAGCGTCCCGCGCCTGCAGCGGATGCTCACCCACCTCGATGACGCGCTGGCCGGGCTGGAGAAGGCGGTTTCCTGACATCCCGAGCCGCTCCCGAACACCCACGGCGTAGGTTGGCCCCGTGGTCCCCACGGCGTTGCCACGGCTGCAGTCGGCTACCGGTCGGTGGATCGTCCTCGCGACGATCCTCGGTTCCGCCGTCGCGTCCCTGGACGCGACCGTCGTCAATGTGGCCCTGCCCGAGATCGGCCGGGCCCTCGATTCCGACGTCGCCGGCCTGCAGTGGATTCTCTCCGGCTACACCCTGACGCTGGCCTCGTTCATCCTGCTCGGCGGCGCGCTCGGCGACCGACTCGGGCGACGACGCGTGTTCGTCTGGGGCACAGCGGGTTTTGCAGTCACGTCGCTGATCTGCGGGGTCGCCAACAACGTCGAGACGCTGATCGTCGCCCGGATCGCCCAGGGGGTGGCGGGTGCGATGCTGACCCCGGGGAGTCTTGCCCTCATCGCGGCGTCGATCGACGACCGCGACCAGGGCGCCGCGATCGGGTTGTGGTCGGGGCTCGGTGGGGTCGCCGGCGCGATCGGTCCGCTCGTCGGCGGCTGGCTGATCGAGATCGCCAGTTGGCGCGCGGTGTTCCTGATCAACCTGCCGCTCGCCGCCGCGGTGGTGTGGGTCGCGGCCCGGCACGTCCCCGAGAGCCGGGACCCGGACGCCCCGGCCCGGCTCGACCTCCCCGGCGCGGCGTTCGTCGCGCTGGGTCTGGGCGCGCTGACGTACGGCCTGATCACGCCATCACCGGTCGCGGCGGTCGCGGGTGTGGTGCTGCTGGGCGTGTTCGTCGCGATCGAGGTGCGCAGCGACCACCCGCTGGTGCCGCCGTCGCTGTTCGCCTCGCGCGTGTTCACCGCGGCAAACCTCGTCACGCTCGCCGCCTACGCGGCCCTCGGCGGCGTGTTCTTCCTCCTGCTGCTGCAGTTGCAGATCGTGGCCGGCTATTCGCCGCTGTCGGCCGGCGTCGCGACCATTCCGATCACGCTGTTGATGCTCGTGCTGTCCTCGCGCGCCGGGAAGTGGGCGCAAGAGCACGGCCCGCGGATCCCCATGACCGTCGGCCCGCTGCTCGCCGCGGCGGGCGTGGCCATGATGACCCGGATCGGGTCCACCGCCGACTATCTCACCGATGTCCTGCCGGCCGTGATCGTCTTCGGTCTCGGCCTGTCCGCGCTGGTTGCACCGCTCACCGGCGCGGTGCTCGGGTCCGTCCCCACCGCCGAGTCCGGCATCGCGTCGGGGGTGAACAACGCCGTCGCGCGCACCGCGCAACTGCTCGCGGTCGCCGCGCTGCCCGGAATCGCGGGCATCAGCGCGGCCGGTTTCGACGACCCGATCGCGTTCGACGCCGGCTTCCGGGTTGCGATGACGATCTGCGCCGGCCTGCTCGTCCTGAGCGCTGCGCTGGCCGCGCTACTGTTGCGGACCGGGCCCACCGCCCGGCCCACCGAACCCGACAGCGCTCAACTCGAGACCGACGCTCAACTCGAGACCGACGCGCAACTCGAGACCGTCGACTGTCTGCCCCACTGCGCGGTCACCGGCCCGGCCGTGCAGCCCACCTCGACCCGGACGGGAGCATCATGACAAGCACCGATCAGCCCGACATCAAGCCACGCAGCCGCGACGTCACCGACGGCATCGAGAAGACCGCGGCGCGCGGCATGCTGCGCGCCGTCGGCATGGGCGACGACGACTGGGGCAAGTCCCAGATCGGCGTCGGGTCGTCGTGGAACGAGATCACGCCCTGCAACCTGCCGCTCGACCGGCTCGCGAAGGCGGTGAAGGACGGGGTACACGGCGCCGGCGGGTACCCGCTCGAGTTCTGCACGATCTCGGTCTCGGACGGCATCTCGATGGGGCACGAAGGCATGCACTTCTCGCTGGTGTCGCGGGAGGTGATCGCCGACAGCGTGGAGACCGTGATGCAGGCCGAGCGGCTCGACGGGTCCGTCCTGCTGGCGGGCTGTGACAAGTCGCTGCCCGGCATGCTCATGGCCGCCGCGCGACTCGACCTGGCCAGCGTGTTCCTCTACGCAGGCTCGATCCTGCCCGGGCGGGCGAAGCTGTCCGACGGCTCCGAACGCGACGTCACCATCATCGATGCGTTCGAGGCGGTCGGGGCGTGCGCACGCGGCCTGATGAGCCGCGCCGACGTCGATGCGATCGAGCGCGCGATCTGCCCCGGCGAGGGTGCCTGCGGCGGCATGTACACCGCGAACACCATGGCCAGCGCGGCCGAGGCGCTGGGCATGTCGCTGCCGGGCAGCGCGTCGCCGCCGGCGACCGACCGCCGCCGCGACGGCTACGCCCGGCGCAGCGGTGCGGCGGTGGTCGAGTTGCTGCGCCGCGGCATCACCGCGCGCGACATCCTCACCCGCGAGGCGTTCGAGAACGCCATTGCGGTGGTGATGGCGTTCGGCGGATCGACCAACGCGGTGCTGCACCTGCTAGCCATCGCGCACGAGGCCGAGGTGGAACTGACCCTCGACGACTTCGCCGCGATCGGCGCGAAGGTGCCGCACCTCGCCGACGTCAAGCCGTTCGGCCGCCACGTCATGCAGGACGTCGACCACATCGGCGGCGTGCCGGTGATCATGAAGGCGTTGCTCGACGCCGGTATGCTGCACGGGGACTGCCTGACCGTCACAGGTCGCACGCTCGCCGAGAACCTCGCCGAGATCGCGCCCCCCGATCCCGACGGCAAGGTGTTGCGCGCGATGAGTTCGCCGATCCACCCGACCGGCGGCATCACGATCCTGCGCGGCTCCCTCGCGCCCGGCGGCGCGGTCGTGAAGTCGGCCGGCTTCGACGAGTCCGTATTCGAGGGCACGGCACGGGTGTTCGAGCGCGAACGCGCGGCGATGGACGCGCTCGAGGACGGCACGATCACCGCCGGCGACGTGGTGTGCATCCGCTACGAGGGCCCGAAGGGTGGCCCGGGGATGCGCGAGATGCTCGCGATCACGGGTGCGATCAAGGGCGCCGGTCTCGGCAAGACCGTGCTGCTACTCACCGACGGCCGGTTCTCGGGCGGCACCACCGGCCTGTGCGTCGGTCACGTCGCCCCCGAGGCCGTCGACCGCGGCCCGATCGCATTCGTCCGCGACGGCGACCGGATCACCCTCGACGTCGCGGGCGGAACCCTCGATCTGCACGTCGACGACGCGGAACTCGAACGCCGCAAACAGGATTGGCAACCGCTCCCGCCCCGCTACACCCGCGGCGTGCTCGCGAAGTACACCAAGCTCGTCGGCTCCGCCTCCACCGGCGCAGTCTGCGGGTAACCTGCTTCGTCGGAGCGCGGGCACACGTTCGGCACCCACTTCGCAGGCCCAGTCGACACCTCACAGAGTATGCACTCCTTGCGAGGTTCCGACTGGTGCTGCGAGGTCGCGCTCCGATCTGCCTGTGATGCTCCGCAAAGCCCCTAGATTGGCTGGAAGCCAGCGCCCACGCCGCCACGGGCGTTGATGTCGCCGAGGATCGTGTTCATGTTCGTGCCGACCTCAGGCCCGACGCAGGGCACCAGCAGGTACGCATTCACCATGGCGATCAGCGCGGTGCCGAATACGACGGGTGCACCCGAGTCGCCCTCGATGACGCACATCTGGCTCCAGGTCTCGATGCCGGTCTCGAACACGTCACCCCACGCGACGCCGCAGGTGTTGCCGGTGGTGCGGCCCTCCTTGCAGACGATGTTCGGGAAGCCGGTCGGGCCGGCGACGTGGGTGATGGTCACGTTGCCGACGCGGTTCACCGGAACGACCTTGCTGCGGTCGAATTCGATCACCGCATAATCGAGGTCCTGGTTCGAGGTCGCGAACGTCCCGACCGGCCCGAGTCCCGCGTTCGCCTCCGCAACCACGCGCGCCCCGGCGTTGCCGCAGTGTCCCGCGGTCAACCCGACCAGGCGCCCGGCGCCGTCGTTGCCGATCGTGGTGAGCGTGCACTCGAACTGGTTGTCGACGATGATCCCGGATCCACCACCTAATACCGCGGGGCCCGGCTGCGCCTGCGCGACACCGGCGCCCATCAGACCCATTCCCAGTACGACCGCCCCGACGATGCTCGCAAGCGCCTTGAACATAACCCTCCCAGAAGTAGAACCCGAACCATACCAACTGGGCTACTTCCGGAGTGTCCAGTGCTCGAGCCGTGACCTTCGTGCTATGTCGGCCGCGCTACTGCAACGCCTCCAACGCGGAGCGCGCCTCGTCGAGCTGACGGGTCAACTCCTCGACGCGCCGCGAGGCCACCGTCCGCGCCGAGTCCAGGGCCGAGCGCACCGCCGCCTCGGCTGCCGGGTCACCCAATTCAGCGATGGCCTTCTCGACGGCGTCGGCAGCGACTGGACGCGGTCGGCTCGGGCGCCGCTCGCCCTGCCCGACCGACACCGACCAGGCTCCGCTGTCGTCGCAGATCACGGTGATCGTCACCGAGCCCGCGAACTTCGCCCGCCGCGTGCCCGACGCGACCGGCGCCTTCGTCGGCGCACCCTCGGACGCCACCGCCGCCTTCGACGGCGCACCCCCGGACGCAGCCTTCGGCGCAGCGCCCTTCGCGACACCTGCCCGACCGCCCGCCGCCTTCGCCGCCCGTGCGGTCTTGCTCACCCGCAGTTCCGCGGCCTCGAACGGCAACTCGTCGGCAACGCCGCGCGGCCTCACCCGCACGGTCGCGCCCTCGACCGCGACCACCCTCGCCGACGCACCCGCGGGCAGCCCGAGCCCCGGCACCGGGTCGTTCAGATACACCGTCGGTCGCTTGCCCTCGGCGACCGCTGACGCCAGCGCCGCGAGGTCGGCGCCGGCGAGTCCCTTCGAGGTCGAATCCTTGCCACTTGTCACGGCAGTACTCTCCCAGAACACCCCAAACTCTCCCAGAACACCCCGACACGGACCGCCCGGCCGTGTTGTACTCGACCACGTGGCCGCCCCCGACCCGGAAGTCGACCCGGTTCCCGGGTCCGTGCGCGACCAAGCCGGCGATCCGGACAGCGCAGACGAAGCCACCGACGCCGACGGCATCGAAGACACCGAAGACCCCACCGCCGACCACATCTACGACGTCGTCGAAGCCGAGGTCGAGTCCTACTTGCTCGGCTCGTCCCGCCGCCACACCACGACCGAACTGGTCGAGCGCGCCTCCGTCACTCTCGTGGAGGCAACCGACCTCTGGGTCGCGCTCGGCTTCCCGATCCCGCGCCAGCGCGACACCGCCCGCTACACCGACGTCGACGCCGACGCGATGCACACCCTCGCCGGGCTCGTCGAGGACGGCATCATCGACGCAAGGATGCGCCTCGCCCTTGCCCGCACTATCGGCCAGGCGACCGCGCGACTCGCGGAGTGGCAGAGCGACGTCCTCACCGCGGAGATCCTCAACGGCCTCGAGGATCTCGGCGAGGACCCCAGTGACCGCAAGATCCGCAAGCTCGCGCGCCGCACCGCCGAGCGCACCATCCCGGCGCTCGAACAGCTGCAGAACTACGTCTGGCGCCGCCACATGGCCGCGGCGATGCGTCGCTCGCTCGCCGCCACGCGCACCGACCCCGCCGAGCGCAACCTCGTCGTCGGATTCGCCGACATGGTCGGCTACACCCGCCTCACCCGCCATCTCGATCGCGACGAACTCACCGACCTGCTCGAGGCCTTCGAGTCCATCACCACGCACATCGTCACCAGCCACGGCGGCGCGGTGATCAAGAACGTCGGCGACGAGGTGATGTTCGTCGTCGACGAACCGGCCGCCGCCGCCGACCTCGCCCTCGACCTGCGGGCGAACACCGACGCCAACGACGACACCCCACAACTGCGCATCGGCCTGGCCGCCGGACCCGTGCTGCAGCGCTTCGGCGACGTGTACGGCTCCACCGTGAACATCGCCGCGCGCCTCACCGGTGTCGCGCGCCCGAGCACCGTCCTGATCGACGACCACCTCGCCGACGTGCTCGCCGACGACCCGCGCTACGCCTTCCGGCATCTGCGCGACGTGCGCGTACACGGCATCAACCGGCTCGGTGCCCATGTGCTGCGCCGAGCGGAGGCAGGAACGCCTGGTTTGCAGCGGCAATGATGCGGAACCGACGCCACCTTCGCCGGCGAGACCGCGTTCGCGCGGACGCCTACGTGGCTATGATCCAGACCACTGTTACCGTTACTCTGCGTACATAGACAACTCTATGGTGGATGGGCCCGCGCCCTCGCGAGATCCGGAAGGAGTCCCGTGCACGCAACGGAGGCACTGCCGGACCGTTCGCGGGTCACGGCGGCGCGCGAGTGGGCGCACGGCTACTGGCGCGACCATCCGCAGCGGTCACTGGAGACCTTCGGTCGCCAGATCACGATGGGCATCGCCGCAATCGTCGAAATAGTGGTCGACGTCTTCCGCCGCAGGTTCCCCTTCGGGGAGTTCGTGAAGCAATGCGGCTTCATGGCCAGCGTCTCTGCGGCCCCGACCCTGCTCGTCGCGATCCCGATCGGCGTCGTCGTGTCGATCCAGGTCGGTGCCATCGCCACCCAGGTCGGTGCCACGTCGTTCATCGGTGCCGCGAACGGCTTGGGCATCATCCGGCAGGGCGCTCCGGTGGTCACGGCGCTGATGATCGCCGGTGCGGTCGGCTCGGCGATCTGCGCCGACCTCGGTTCGCGCACCATCCGCGAGGAGATCGACGCGATGAAGGTGATGGGCGTCGACCCGATGCGCCGCCTCGTCGCCCCCCGACTCGCCGCCGCGATGATCGTGAGCGTCCTGCTGTGCGGGTTCGTCGTGTTCGTCGGCTTTCTGACCGGCTACATGTTCAACATCTTCGCCCAGAACGGCACCCCCGGCTCCTACATCGCCACCTTCGCCGCGTTCACCTCGACCGCCGATCTGGTGATCGCGCTGGTCAAGTCGCTGATCTTCGGACTGCTCGCCGCGATCATCGCGTGCGATGCCGGACTGAATACCAAGGGCGGCCCCGGCGGCGTCGCGAACTCGGTCAACTCCGCGGTGGTCTCGTCGGCGATCATGCTGTTCGCGGTCAACATCATCATCACCCAGATCTACAACACCGTCTTTCCCTCGCAGGTGGTCTGACGTGACAGCCTCCTATATTCCGCCCCTACTGCGCCCGCTCAAGTCGCTGCAGCGCGCCGGCAAGGCACCCGTCGACCTCGTCGCCCGACTGGGGCATCAGGTGTTCTTCTTCCTGCGCGCGATGGCCTCGATCCCGCTCGCGCTCAAGCACTATTCGAGGGAGGTCTGGCGGCTGCTGTCGGACGTGACCTGGGGCAACGGGTCGCTCGTGGTCGGCGGCGGCACCATCGGCGTCGTGCTCATCCTTTCCGCGTTCGGCGGGATCACCGTCGGCATGGAGGGCTACACCGCGCTCGAGCTGCTCGGCCTCGGCCCGCTCACCGGCGCGATCTCGGCCTTCGCCACCACCCGCGAACTCGGACCACTGTTCGCGACGATCGCCTTCGCCGCCCAGGCCGGCTGCCGCTTCACCGCCCAACTCGGCACGATGCG
>DATDBL010000331.1:0-14841 GCA_036524855.1 Aldersonia sp.
TGGAACACGCTGACCGAGCACGAGAAGCAGCTCACCATGCGGGTGTTCACCGGCCTGACCCTGCTCGACACCATCCAGGGCACCGTCGGCGCGGTCAGCCTGATCCCGGACGCGCTGACTCCGCACGAGGAGGCGGTGTACACGAACATCGCGTTCATGGAGTCGGTGCACGCCAAGAGCTACAGTTCGATCTTCTCGACGCTGTGCTCGACCCGCGAGATCGATGATGCGTTCCGCTGGTCGGAGGAGAACCCGAACCTGCAGCGCAAGGCCGCGATCGTGATGGAGTACTACCGCGGCGACGAGCCACTGAAGCGCAAGGTCGCCTCCACACTGCTCGAGTCGTTCCTCTTCTACTCCGGGTTCTATCTCCCGATGTACTGGTCGTCGCGGGCGAAGCTCACCAACACCGCCGACCTGATCCGGCTGATCATCCGCGACGAGGCCGTGCATGGCTACTACATCGGCTACAAGTATCAGAAGGGCCTCGAGCCGCTCACCGATGCGGAGCGTGAGGACCTGAAGAATTACACGTTCGAGTTGCTCTTCGAGCTCTACGACAACGAGGTCGAGTACACCCAGGACCTCTATGACGAGGTCGGGCTCACCGAAGATGTGAAGAAGTTCCTGCGCTACAACGCGAACAAGGCGCTCATGAACCTCGGCTACGAGGCGCTGTTCCCGAAGGACGAGACGCAGGTGAACCCCGCGATCCTGTCCGCGCTGTCGCCGAACGCCGACGAGAACCACGACTTCTTCTCGGGATCCGGATCGAGCTACGTCATCGGCAAGGCCGTCAACACCGAGGACGAGGACTGGGACTTCTGAACGCCACGCTCCTTCAGACCTCCGCGTTATGCCGACCTCCGCGCGTTCGTGGCTGTGGCGCAAGGGATCCCGATTATCGAGGTCGGCATAATCGGAGGGCCTCCAGGAACGCGAGGAGCGAGTCGGGGGGCCGGTACCGGCCGGGCTTGGCGGCGAGCGGTTGGTGCGGTCGATCTTGGGTGTCCACGTCGGCCCGGTGCAGGTCATGGGACAGTCCCTAACGCCGCGACGATCAGGTGCACGTCGGCCTCGTGTATCTGGTCGATGTGGTCTTGGTTTGTTTCGGAGTCGACGATGACGGTGTCGAAGTCGGACAGTGGCGCCATCGCGTGTAGGGCGCGGTGGTCGAACTTGGTGTGGTCGGCGTAGAGGACTCGTTTCTTGGCGGCCTCGAACATCGCCCGTTTGACGAGGACTGTGTCGTGATGCTGGTGAAAGCAGACGCCGTCGATGATGGCGGGGGTGGACATGAAGAAGATGTCCGCGCGCAGGCTCTTCAGCGCGGCGATGGTGACCGCTCCCATGTAGGCGTCACACCACTGGTAGTACTGGCCTCCGGTGGAGATGAGGGCGATGCCGTCCTGGTCGTTGAGGGTGGTGAGCACGCGTTGTGAGTTGGTGATGACGGTGAGCGGTCGGCGCTGCGGAAGGAGTTCGGCGAGTGCGAGCCCGGTCGTGGAGTCGTCGAGGATGACTGCCTGACCGGGCTCGACCAGCTCGAAGGCGGCGTGGGCGATCGCCTTTTTCTCCGCCCTACCCTGGCGGGTTCGGTATTCGATGCTCGCTTCCACGAGACTGGTGGCCACGGCGGTGACGGTGCCGCGGGATTTGCGCAGGATGCCCTTGGCCGCGAGGGCGTCGAGGTCGCGGTGCACAGTCATGGTGCTCACGCCGAACTGCTCGGCGATGTCCTCGATGCGCACGGATCCGGCACGAAGCACGAGCCCGGTGATGGCGTCGTGTCGTTCGCTCTGACTCAAGTTGTCCGAGCGGTCACCAGTGGTCACCGGCTTGTCCGCCTCCCTTTTCCGTTGCGCCGCTCGAACCCACATGCGGCTCGAACCGGCTGTGCAGACCGTGGTTGCGAGGGTAGCCGAGCGCGCCGGCTGGGCATTGTCGTCTCCCCACGGTCATCTCCCCACGGTCTCGCCGACGATCTCGGTGAGTGCCGCACGCAGATTGTCGGGCTCGTGCACGAAGCGGCCGAAGAACAGCCCGTCGACTCCGTCCGCGATGCGGGGATACAGTCCGGGCCCGGCGCTGCCGCCGTACATCAGCCGGGTGCGCCCGCTGCGCGGCGCGAAGGCCTCGCGCAGCCGATTCGCGACGTCGACGATGTGGTCCGGCGGGGCGGGCATGGGTGCCCCGATGGCCCAGACCGGCTCGTACGCGAAGAGCAGATCTGTGCCGTCGGGTACCTCACCGAGGACGGCATCGATCTGCGAGCGGCAGGCGGTGACGGCCTCGTCGACCGATCCCTGGGTGTCCTCGCCGATGCACACGATCGGGGTGATGCCGTCGCGAGTGAGAGCCGCCGCCTTGCGTGCGGTGATGACGTCGTCCTCGCCGAAGAGCCGGCGGCGTTCGGCGTGCCCGACCGCGGTGACGGTGCAGCCGAGTTCCCGCAGGTCCGCGGCCGAGACCTCGCCGGTGAACGCTCCGCGCTGTTCCCAACACACGTCCTGGGCTCCGTAGCCGATGCCGCTGCCCCGTAACACTTCTTGGGCCGTCGGGATCGACACGAAGGAGGGCAGTACGAAGACGTCCAGGGTCTGCGCGGCCCGCAGTTGCGCGACGATGGTGCGCGTTTCCTCGAGCCACTGCCGGGTTTGGGTGGGACCGAAGTACATTTTCAGGCTCACCCCCACGACGGTCCGGTCCCCGAGCGCGCCGGTGGGCATCAGCGCTGAGCTTCGAGTTCGGTGCCGAGTGTGCGGGCGCACAGCGCGAGCGAGATGGCGCCGGCGTCCGGGTGTCCGACACTGCGCTCGGCCAGGGGTCGGGCCCGCCCGAGTCGGGGCGTCAGGCTCGCGGTCGCCTCGGCCGCCGCCGTTGCCGCGGCAGCCGCCGACGCCCACAATTGCTGTGCGTCGGCGCCCTCCCCGGATTCCTTCTCGAGTGTCGTGACCAATGGTTCGAGGGCATCGACGAGGGTCTTGTCGCCGATCTTGGCGCCGCCGGCCCCCACCACGGCGTCGAGTGCGGCACGGGCCCCCCGCACCACGTCGGGCAACGTGACGGTGTCGGTGTCGCTGAACTCCGAACCCACCGCGCGCAGCCCCATTCCCCACAGGGCACCGGAGGTTCCCCCGGCCCGCTCCGCCCAGGCGTCGGCGGCGGCCTGCAGCACGCTGCGGGCGCCGGCTCCGCGGGAGTACGCGGCGTCCGCGGCATCGGACGCCGCGCGCGAGCCGCGGGCCATGCCGTGCCCGTGGTCGCCGTCGCCGGCGAAGGAGTCGAGTTCGCCGAGTTGGGTTTCGGCGTCGCGCAGGGTGTCGGCGTTGCGGGCGAGGGCAGCGACGATGCGTGCGGCCATCGCCCGTGACTGCGCGGTCGCCTCGGGAAAGACTTCCTCGGGGGTGCCCGCCGCCGCGGTGGTGACGCTCTGGTCCGGTTCGGTGGCGATGGTTTCTCCGCGGTGGAACGCCGGGGTCTGCGCGGGTGAGACCCAGAGCTGCTCGAGTTCGTCGTCGAGCCAACTGACGGTGAGCGAGCATCCCGCCATATCCAGGCTCGTCACGAACTCACCCGCGACGGGGGCGACGAGTTCGAGCCCGGCCTCACGCAGCAGTCGCGACACGTGGCTCCACAGGACGAACAATTCTTCGTACTTGGTCGAGCCGAGCCCGTTGAGCAGGGCCGCGACCCGGTTGTTCGCACCGGTGGGGGCGTTCGCCAGTACCTCGTCGACCAAGAGTTTCGCCAGTCCTTCGGCGTTCGTCATCGATTGCGT
Organism: Aldersonia sp.; assembly: GCA_036524855.1. Classification (GTDB taxonomy): domain Bacteria; phylum Actinomycetota; class Actinomycetes; order Mycobacteriales; family Mycobacteriaceae; genus Aldersonia. The sequence continues at coordinate 3,782 of DATDBL010000331.1, forward strand.
CGACACCCCGGCTTCGCCGTGGATTCCGAGGCCGACGTCCATGGTCGCCTCCTCGACGGTGAACATCGGCTCGGCGTCTCCGGGCAGGGTGACGCCGGAGAAGGCGACCCCGAGGGAGCGGGTGCGGTTGTTGGCCGCGGTCGCGACCCGCAGCACGCCGTCGAGGTCGTAGCCGGCCTCGGCGGCGGCGCCGGCGATCTTGTACACGACCACGTTGCCGGCGATTCCTCGGCGTTTGGCCGTTTCGTCGGCGGAGCCGCTGGCGATGTCGTCGGTGACCGGCAAGATGTGGGTGGTGATGCCGTCGGCGGTGAGCTGCCGGGCGGCCGCACCGAAGTTCAGTACGTCGCCGGCGTAGTTGCCGAAGGTCAGCAGCACACCGCCGCCGCGTGAGGCTTGCCGGGCGACATCGACGACGAGTTTGGTCGACGGCGAGGTGAAAACCTCGCCGACCACGGCGCCGTCGGCGAGTCCGCTGCCGACGTAGCCGGCGAACGCCGGGTAGTGACCCGATCCGCCGCCGACCACCACCGCCACCTTGCCGGAGGGGGTGGACGACGACCGGACCACGCCGCCGTTGACGGGCCGGACGTAATTCGCGTTGAGGTCGCAGAATCCGCTGAGCGCCTCGGCGACGAAGGAGGATGGGTTTCCGAATATCCGAGTCATGGTCTCTATCCGTTCTCGTTGGCGATGTTGCCGGTCGACATGTTGGTTCGGATCAGCTGCGGGAGTCTGGAGAGGAAGGCGTCCTTCTCGGTGACCACCGTTTTCGTGAACTCGTCGACGTTGTCCGCGGTGATGGCCGGCATCACGTAGGTGTACTGCTTCTCGACCGGTTGGCCGTTGATGATTGCTTGTGCCACAGCAAGTCCGGTGCTCATCTCGACGCGACCGTGCTGGAGCGAGGTGCCGATGAAGGTGCCGTTGTGCACTGCGTTGAGCCCGTCCTGGATTCCGTCGATCCCGACGACGGGAAGGGTCAGCTTCGCCTCGGAGAGCGCTTGCACCGCCCCGAGACCCATGTCGTCGTTCTCGGCGACGATGCCGTCGATCTGGTCTCCGAATCCCGACAGCCAGTTCTTGGTCTTGTTCACGGCTTCGTCGCGTTTCCAGTTGGCGGTGTCCTTCGCGAGGACCTCGATATCGGGATACCTCGCGAGGACCGATTCGATTCCCTTGGTGCGGTCGAGTTCGGGAGAGGAACCGAGCGGGCCCTGCAGTATCACGATGTTGCCCTTGCCGCCGAGGTGTTGGGCCATCATCTCCATCTCCTGCGCGCCGGCGGCAACGTCGTCGGGCAGGACGGACGAGGTCACCGCGGTTTCGTCGGCGAGGGTGGTGTTCACGGTGATCAGTGGGATGCCGGCCTGCTGCGCTGCCCGGATCTGGGGTCCGAGCGAGTCGGCCTGGACGGGCACGATGATGATCGCGTCCACGCGCTGGTTCACCAGTTGGTCGACCTGGCTTGCCTGGGTGGAGACGTCGTTGCCCGCCGAGTTCCACAGCAGTCTGATGTTGTTGGCGTCCGCATAGGATTGCATGCCCTCCTTGCCTTGGGTGATGAAGGAGGTCATGTCGTAGACCGCCACACCCACGCGGGTGCGCCCGCTGTTGGCGTCCTCGTCGCCGGCGCCGCAGCCGGTGGCGAAAACCAGGAACAGCGCGGACACCAGTGCGGCGATCCACCGGATCAGTCTGGTCATGGTCTTCGTCCGTCTCGTCGAAGGGGTTGTCGTGCTGAATGTTTCGTGTTCGGCGTGCATGGTGTCAGGACCTCCGTCGGCGGGTGGCCCACACGTCGACCGCGACGGCGGCGACGATCAGGACACCGCTGATGACCTTCTGCCAGTAGGCGGGGACGATGAGCAGGTCGAGTCCGTTGTTCAGGGTCTGGATGAGCAGCAGTCCGAGCAGGGTGCCCCAGATGGTGCCTCGGCCGCCCATCAGGCTTGCTCCGCCGATGACGACCGCGGCGATCGCGTAGAGCTCGTAGCCTTGACCGAGGTTCGGGGGCCCGGAGATGACCCGGGAGGACAGGATGACTCCGGACAGTCCGGCCAGGGCGCCGCTGAGGACATAGACGCTGGTGAGGATGCGTCGGGTGTTCACGCCGGCGACCTCGGCTGCGGTCCGGTTGCCGCCGACGGCGTAGATCCGCAGCCCGAACGATGTTCGGGTCATGACGACGCCGAGAATGACGAATCCGGCGATCATGACGATGACCGGTATCTGCAGGCCGAGGATCTGGCTGTTTGCGATGTTGCCGTACTGCTCGGGGAGCCCGTTGATCGGTGCGCCGCCGCCGATGACATAGGCGAAACCGGAGGCGGCGGTCAGCATTCCCAGGGTGGCGACGAACGGTGCCACACCGAGGCGGCTGACGATCAGTCCGTTGATCAGTCCGCAGACGGTGCCGACGCCGACCGCGGCGGCCACCGCCAGCCACACCTGCCCGGGATGACCGACGGCGACGCTGGCGCCGGTCATCGCGCTGACCGCGATGACGCTGCCCACCGAGAGGTCGATACCTCCGGTGAGGATGACCAGTGTCTGTCCGAGCGCGACCAGGGCGAACGGGGCCGCGGCGATCAGGATGGTCTGCAGGTTGTCGGCGGTCGCGAAGCGGGCGCTCTTGTAGCTGAAGTAGCAGATCACCAACAACAAGACGAGGACCATCGAGTTGCGCACCAGCAGGTCCTCGATGCGGGCACGGGTGAAGCGGCTCGGCGCCGGGGCGCTGTCGGGTGCCGGGAGATCGGCTCTGGTGTTCGTTGTCGTGGTCATGGGTTTCTCCATCGAGGGGTGGGACGGTAGGCGTGGCGGGTATGTCAGGTTCACGCGGCGCCGCCGGTGGTGGCGGTGCTCATCTGCCCACTGGCGAGACGGAAGATCATTTCCTGCGCGTTCTCGCGGTCGAGTTCGGTGCGGCTGAGTTCGCCGGCGATGCCGCCGGCTCGGGCGACGAGAGCGCGGTGACTCAACCCGATCAGTTCGGGCATGTCCGAGCTGACCAGCAGGACGGCGAGGCCGGCCTCGGCCAGGTCGCGAATGATGGTGTAGATCTCGCCTCGCGCGCCGACGTCGACGCCGCGGGTGGGCTCGTCGAGCAGCAGGACCGAGCAGTTGTGGGTGAGCCAGCGGGCCAGCACCACCTTCTGCTGGTTTCCGCCGGAGAGATTTCCGACGAGTTGGTCGAGGCCGCGGTATTTGAGAGCCACCGATTTCATCGCTTCCTCGACGCGGGTCCGGCGGCTGCGGTGAATCCAACCGCCACGCGAGTAGGACGCCAGGTGCGGCAGGCTGCCGTTGTCGAGGATGGATCGGCTCAGCACCAGTCCGGCGCCCTTGCGATCCTCCGGCACGATCGCCAGACCGGTGCGGATGGCCTCGGCGGGGGCATTGCGCCGCAGCTCGTGTCCGCCGATCTCGACGCGGCCGGCGACCGAGCGTCGGATGCCGTAGAGGGCTTCGAGGATCTCGGTGCGGCCCGCTCCGACCAGGCCGCCGAGCCCGAGGATTTCGCCCTTGTGGATCGAGAAGTCCACGGTCGGGCCGCCTCGTTCGAGCTGCAGGCCGGCCACGCGGAGTCCGATTTCGGTGGCGGGCGGCGCCAATTCGGGGAACAGCGCGTCGAGCGGGCGGCCGATCATGGCCTGCACGATCGCTTGTTCGGGTGCGGCGCTGATCGGCTCGTCCATGACGAGCAGCCCGTCTCGCAGCACGATCACCTGGTCGGCGAGCTCCTCGATCTCCGCCATGCGGTGGGTGGTGTAGATCATGGCGACGCCCTGCTCCTTGAGGCGGTCGACCACGGCGTAGAGGCGGTCGACTTCGCGTTCGGGAATGGCCGAGGTGGGCTCGTCCAGGAGCAGAATGCGCGCCCCCCATGTGGTCGCCTTGGCGATCTCGACGAGCTGGGTCAGCGCGACGGAGAGATGCCGCATCGGGCTCTTGGGATCGATCTCGACCCCGAAGACCTCGAGCATCGCCCGGGCCTGGGTGATCATCGCTCGGCGGTTGAGCAGCCCCCCCGTGGTCCGTAGCTCTCGTCCGACGAAGAGATTCTCGTAGACCAGCATGTCCGGATACGGCGCCAGTTCCTGGGGAACGATGCCGACCCCCAACGCGCGCGCCTGCGCCGGATCGGGATGGTCGACCGGCGCTCCGTCGATCAGCACCTCTCCGCGATCTCGGCGCAGTTGCCCGGTCACGATCTTCATCAGGGTCGACTTGCCGGCACCGTTCTCGCCGGCGAGAACGGTGAGCCGTCCCGGCTCGACCGAGAACGACACGTCGCGCAGCACCGGCACTGCGCCGAAGCTCTTGGCAAGATTTCGCACTTCCAGTGCTGGCGCCATCGCGATCATCCTCCACTTTCACCGTGCTCATTGGTGTCCTGCGTCACAGTTAACGCGTTACATCACACACTAAACGTGCTTGGTGTGGAAAACAACCCTCTTGACGATATTTAGAACATGGAGCACGATAGAAATCACATCGACGTGGGCCTCCGGGTCCACGTTCCACCCGCTCGGATCGCGTGAATCAGCGCCGAGGTAGGCAGAGAGAGAAGACATGACCGACAAATGGCGCATCGTGGTCGGTAGCGACGACGCCGGCGTGCAGTACAAGGACGCCCTGAAAGCCGACCTGCAGGCAGATCCCCGGGTAGGGCAGGTCGTCGACGTGACCGCGGGCATCGACCCCGCCACCGCGTACCCGCACGTCGCCGTCGCGGCGGCGAGGATGATCGCCGACGGGACGGCCGACCGGGCGCTGCTGGTCTGCGGAACCGGCCTCGGGGTGGCGATCAGCGCCAACAAGGTCCCCGGCATTCGCGCCGTCACGGCGCACGACAGCTTCTCCGTCGAGCGGTCGGTGCTGAGCAACGACGCGCAGGTGCTGTGCTTCGGGCAGCGCGTCATCGGCCTCGAACTTGCCCGCCGGCTGGCCCGCGAGTGGCTCGACTACCACTTCGACACCGGTTCGGCCTCAGCCCAGAAGGTGGCCGCGATCAGCTCGTTCGAACCCGAGAGTGGACCCGCCGCACCCGCAACCTCCGGATCGGGGCGCTGACATGTCCGAGCCCGCCGTCGATCTCGACTTCCGCCTCGACGACAAGGTGGCGGTGATCACCGGGGGTGCCTCCGGCATCGGCGCCGCCATCGCGGCGACCTTCGCAGCCAAGGGAGCCCGGACCGCGATCGTGGACCTGTCCGGACCCGGTGCCACCGCCGCGGCCGCCGCACTCGGTGGCTCCAGTCGAGGATTCGGCTGCGACGTCTCCGACCCCACCTCCGTCTCCGAGGCGGTCGACGCGGTCGTCGACACCTACGGCCGGGTCGACATCCTCGTCAACAGCGCCGGAATCGTCATGCTCGCCCCCGCCGAGGACCTCACACTGCGGGCGTGGGACACCACCATGAACGTCAACCTGCGGGGCACATTCCTGATGTGCCAGGCCGTGGGCAGACACATGCTCGCCACCGGCAGCGGAACGATCATCAACATGGCCTCCCAGGCGGCTACGGTGGCCCTCGACCAGCACGCGGCCTACTGTGCATCCAAATTCGCCGTGGTCGGGCTGTCGAAGGTCCTGGCCGCGGAATGGGCCGGGCGCGGCGTGCGGGTCAACACCATCTCGCCCACCGTCGTCCTCACCGACCTCGGCCGCAAAGCCTGGGAAGGCCCCCGCGGTGAGGAGATGAAGAAACTCATCCCCACCGGGCGGTTCGCCTATCCCGACGAGATCGGCGCGGCCGCGCTCTTCCTGGCCTCGACCGGCGCCGCGATGATCAACGGCGCCGACCTGCTCATCGACGGCGGATACACCATCCGATAGCGCACCGCCGCTGCTCCACACCTTGTTCAGCGGACTCCCCGATCGAAACGGATCACCATGCCCCAGAACCCGAATCTCGCCCGACTGTCCACCGCCGGAGTGTCGGTCTGGCTCGACGATCTCTCACGTGATCGCCTGCAGTCCGGCAACCTTGCCGAACTGGTCGACACCAAGTCCGTGGTAGGTGTCACCACCAACCCCTCGATCTTCCAGGCAGCCCTGACCACCGGCCACGCCTACGACCACCAGATCCGTGAACTCACCGCCCGGGGCGCTGACGTCGACTCCGTCATTCGCACGTTGACCACCGACGATGTGCGCGCGGCCTGCGATCTCCTGACCCCGCAGCACGAGGCCAGCAACGGTATCGACGGCCGCGTGTCCATCGAGGTCGACCCGAGGCTGGCGCACGACACGGACAAGACCATCGCCGCGGCCATCGAGCTGTGGAAGATTGTCGACCGTCCCAACGTGCTGATCAAGATCCCGGCCACCGAGGCCGGTGTTCGCGCCATTGCCCAGGTGATCGGTGCGGGCATCAGCGTGAACGTCACCCTCATCTTCTCCGTCGAGCGCTGCCGAGCCGTCATCGACGCCTACCTCGAGGGCCTCACCGCCGCCCGCACCGCCGGACACGATCTGTCCACCATCCACTCCGTGGCCTCGTTCTTCGTCTCCCGCGTCGACACCGAAATCGATGCCCGACTCGACACGATCGCAACACCCGCCGCGCTCGCGCTCCGCGGAAAGGCGGCGCTGGCCAACGCGCGCCTGGCCTACGCCGCCTACCAGCAACGCTTCGACTTCTCGCCGCACTGGGCGGACCTCGCCGAGTCGGGCGCCCGACCCCAACGCCCACTCTGGGCATCGACCGGGGTGAAGAACCCGAACTACCCCGACACCCTGTACGTGACCGAATTGGTCGCTCCGAACACGGTGAACACCATGCCGGAGACCACCTTGAACGCCGTCGCAGACCACGGCACGACCGCCGCCGACACCGTCACCGGCCGCGGTCCCGACGCCGCCCGGATCTTCGACGCGCTGACCACGCTCGGCATCGACCTGCCCGACGTCTTCGCCGGCCTCGAATCCGAGGGCGTCGAGAAGTTCGCGACCGCCTGGGCCGAACTGTTCGAGGCCACCGAAGCACGCCTGCGCGCGTGAATCCGATCGGCCCACGCCCACCCACGCCACCCCCTCACCCACTCCACTGGAGAGACATGACTCACGTGCGCACACTCGAATCGTCCTGGACGGACCTGGACACCAGGACGGTGGACGTCGCCCGCGCCCTCGCCATGGACGCGGTCCAAAATGTCGGCAACGGCCACCCCGGTACCGCCATGAGCCTCGCCCCCGCCGCCCACCTGCTGTTCCAGCGATACCTGCGGCACGACCCCACCGATCCGGAGTGGATCGGCCGCGACCGATTCGTCCTGTCCTGCGGCCACTCGAGCCTGACCCTCTACATCCAGCTCTACCTCTGCGGCTACGGACTCGAACTCGACGATCTCCGGCAACTGCGGACCTGGGGATCGCTCACCCCCGGCCACCCCGAACACGGGCACACCCCCGGTGTTGAAACCACCACCGGGCCCCTCGGCCAAGGTGTCGCGAACGCGGTCGGCATGGCGATGGCCGCCCGGCGCACCCGCGGCCTGCTCGATCCCGAATCCGCTGCAGGACAGAGCCTCTTCGACCACACCATCTGGTGCCTCGCCTCCGACGGCGACCTCGAGGAGGGGGTCAGCGCCGAGGCCTCCTCACTCGCCGGCACTCAACAGCTCGGCAACCTGACCCTGCTCTGGGACGACAACCACATCTCCATCGAGGACGACACCAACATCGCGTTCACCGAAGATGTCGCCGCCCGATACCAGGCCTACGGCTGGCACGTTCAGCGCGTCGACTGGCTCAGCGCCGACGGCAGCTACCACGAGGACATGACCGCCTTGTCCACGGCGATCCAGGCGGCTCAGTCGGTCACCGACCGGCCCTCGTTCATCGCGCTCCGCACCGTGATCGGATGGCCCGCCCCCACCCTGCAGGGCACCGGCAAATCACACGGCAGTGCCCTCGGCCACGACGAGGTTGCCGCCACCAAAGCGGTGATGGGCATGGACCCGACCGCCTCGTTCGTCGTTCCCGCAGACGTTCTCGAACACGCCCGGGCCGTCGCCGCTCGCGGGCAGGAAACGAAAACGGCGTGGACTCGCCGGTTCGACCGGTGGGGCGCGCAGCACCCGGACCGGGCAGCGCTGCTCGCCCGCCTGAGCACCCGCACCCTCCCGGCCGGATGGGACGACGCACTGCCCGACTTCCCGACAGACCCGAACGGAATGGCCACCCGCAAGGCATCGGGAACGGTGCTCTCCGCCCTGGCCCCGCACCTACCCGAACTCTGGGGCGGCTCGGCCGATCTCGCCGAATCCAACAACACCACCCCACAAGGCCAGCCCTCCTTTCTGCCGCAGAACCGGCAGAGCGCCGCCTTCACCGGACATCCCTACGGACGGGTACTGCACTTCGGGATCCGCGAACACGCCATGGGAGCCATCCTCAACGGCATCGCCCTGCACGGCGGAACCCGCCCCTACGGGGGCACGTTCCTCGTCTTCAGCGACTACATGCGCCCCGCGGTACGCCTCGCCGCGCTGATGAAACTCCCCGTCACCTACGTCTGGACACACGATTCGATCGGCCTGGGCGAGGACGGACCCACCCACCAACCGGTCGAGCACCTCGCGTCGCTGCGTGCGATCCCCGGCCTCGACGTCGTCCGCCCCGCCGACGCGAACGAAACGGCCGTCGCCTGGCGAACCATCCTCGGCCACACCGATCGCCCCGCCGGCCTGGCCCTGACCCGCCAGAACGTCCCCACCTGGGACCGCACCGTGTACGGCTCCGCCGAAGGCACCGCCCGCGGCGGATACATCCTCGCCGACGCACCAGACGGTGACCCCGACGTGCTCCTCATCGCCACCGGATCCGAGGTGCACCTGGCAATGACCGCACGCGCAACTCTCGAAACCGACGGTATCCGCACCCGCGTCGTGTCGATGCCCTGCATCGAATGGTTCCTCGACCAGCAACAGTCCTACCGGCAGCAGGTACTCCCACCGTCGGTCACCGCGCGGGTCGCCATCGAGGCCGGAATCGCCACCCCATGGCGCGAATTCGTCGGTGACGCCGGCGAGATCGTCAGTCTCGACCACTTCGGCGCCAGTGCCGCCGCGCCGATGCTCTTCGAAAAGTTCGGCTTCACCCCGGCCCGAGTGGCCGACGCTGCGCGAACCGCCCTCGCCCGCGCCCGGGACGCACACTCGGCCGAACCGGCACCCTTTGCTTGCGGGCTGCGGGCGTCGGTCGCCGGGTGACTGAGGGGACCCCTCATGAGCGAAAACGACGGTGAGGGGTCCCTTCAGTAGCGCTGGGGCGGTGACGGGAGCGCTGCGGGCTCAATGTGTCGGTGGGCAGGTCTACCGTCGAAACTGTCCGATTTCGACAGACACCCGACCTGGAGGCGAACCATGACCGGCCGAATCGTGCACTTCGAGATCCCATTCGACGACGGCGACCGCGCCCGCAAGTTTTACGCCGACGCGTTCGGCTGGAACACCGCCGAGATTCCCGGCATGGACTACACGATGGCGGGCACGGGACCGACCGGCGAGCAAGGGATGCCGAGCGAGCCCGGCTACATCAACGGTGGCATGTTCCAACGGACGCCGGACTTTCCCTCCGGGCCGGTGATCACCGTCGACGTCCCCGACATCGACGCCGCGCTCGCCAAGATCGAGCAACTCGGCGGTGCCACGGTCACCAAGAAGTTACCGGTCGGGGAGATGGGGTTCGCGGCCTACTTCCGTGATCCGGAAGGCAACGTGATCGGGCTGTGGGAGACCGCCGCGAGCGGGGGCTGAGTTCAACCCGCGAAGTTCAACGCGCGAACCAGGCCGCGGCGTCGGCGCGCAGCGCGTGGTCGATGCGGGCGCGTGACGTCGCGGCGAGTGGCTCGGGCAGCGCGCCCGGCGCGAACCACGCGACGTCGTTGTTCTCGTCGTCGCATGCCCGCGCCTGGCCGCGAACGTGGCGGGCGAGGAAACACACGTTGAGGTACTGTGCGACGTCGCCGTTCGGGTAGTGGATCGCCGGCGACACGTCGACGCTCGTGATCCGGACGAGTTCGGCCTCGATCCCGGCTTCCTCGGCAAGTTCGCGCAGCGCTGCTTGGCCGGGCTGTTCGCCGGGCTCGAGAATGCCCGACACCACAGCCCACTCGTCGGTGTCGGCGCGGTGGGTCAACAGCAACCTGCCGTCGGCGTCGAGGACGACGACGCTCACGCCGTTCAGCCACAACGGGGCGTGCCCGACGTGTGATCGGAGCTCACGGATGAACTCGGGGACGGGCATGACCGTGAGCGTAGGCGAGAACACCGTCCGTCCCCCGGTCCCAGAGAGGAGAATCGCGCTGTGGCTACCTCGATGGCTCACGTGTTCGGGATGCTCGGCGAACTGCGTTACCAGGAGTGCGAGAAACGCGTTCGAGTGACGCTGGGCGAAATGCTTGTGGCCGACACCGGGCACCCGGTGCTGATCTGGGAGCCGAAGCGGGTGGTGCCTTCTTATGCCATCCCGATCGACGACATCCGGGCCGAACTGCAACCCATGGCGGGCGCTACGGATGCGACCGCGCAGCCGTTCGCGGTCGAGGGCCTCGGAGCGGGACTCCTGGACCCGCGGACGTCGTTCGGCCACCACACCTGTCCCGGCGACGTGTACTCGGTCGCCGGGACACCGGGTGTGGGTTTTCGGCCCGCCGAGCTTGTCGATCTCATGGTCCTCGACTTCGACACGTTCGACTGGAGGGAGGAGGACGAACCGATCTTCGGACATCCCCGCGACCCTTTCAGTCGGATCGACCTGCGACAGAGCACTCGGCACGTGCGGGTGGAGAGCGGCGGGCGGGTGCTGGCCGAGTCGTCGCGGCCGTTGATGCTGTTTGAGACGTACCTGCCGCCGCGCTACTACCTGCCGCGTGCCGATTTGCAGATCGATCTCGTGCAAAGTGAGACCAGCACCGTGTGCGCCTACAAGGGTTCGGCGACGCACTGGTCGCATCCCGAACTCGGCGCCGACCTGTGCTGGAGCTATCCGCATCCGCCGCCCGAGATGCACCAGATCACCGACCTGGTCTGCTTCTATCAGGAGA
>DATDBL010000332.1:0-12390 GCA_036524855.1 Aldersonia sp.
CCTCCGAGCCGCGAGACTAGACCAGTTTCAACTCCAGTAGCGAATAGGTTCAACTCCAGTAGCGAATAGGAGAGTGCGGATGATCCACCGCCAATTCGTCCGGAGCAGCGGAGCGTTAGACCGAATTCGCTCCGGCGGGGCTAGGTGAAGTTGCGTCGGAGGGCGCTGATCACATTTTGCTTCGGACTATTGGCACTGATCGCTGCGCCGCACAGCGCGGTCGCGGACTGTGTCGGCTACGCCACGGAAGCCGATCGTATTGATACAGCCCGACGCGCCTACCCCCTGGCTGCCATCGGGACAGTGACCTCTGTAGAGCATTTCGACAGACAGGCAACTGGTGGGTTGCCAATCGACGTATACACGATCACGATCGACACGATCTACCAAGGAGACATGCCCGACAAAACCATTCGTGTCGCCGCGCCGCTGGATTCGACCATCTCCCGCACCTTTGTCGTGGGCGACAACTATTTCATCGCGCCGCGAGACGCACGCAAGCATAACTGGCACCCAACGAATGTCGCGCGATTCGCGCCCTACGTGGAGGACGCATGCACCCCTACTATCGCGCTCAAAGAGACCACTGCCGGCTTCCGTGAAGCGTTGGCCACCGCGTTCGGCGTCTCCGGGTCACTGGAACCCGCAACACACGAAGTCACCACTGCGGGGCACGCCGTAAACGCCGAAAGCGGCGGTGCCGGCGGCGGGCAATCTACGTCACTGATCGTTGGAGGCTTCGTCGGGGCCGCGATCATCGCGGTGGCCGCGATCGTCGCGGCCGCATTGGTGCGGCGGCGGCGAATCTCCCGCAGCCGTAGTTAGGCCGGGGGCGGGTCGTTGGTGGCGTGAGCAACCGCGCCGCTCCAACCGCAGTTACTCACGGTTACGTCTACCGTATCCCGTCGACGGACGGCGACACGGTAGCCTTCGGACCACCTGAGCGGGGAGGTGCCTCGGTGGACAGCAAGCTCGTGATGGAGCTCATCACGATTCCACTGTTCACCGGTGTCATCGGCTACATCACCAACTGGACCGGCATTCTCATGCTGTTCCAGCCGCTGAAGTTCCACGGGGTGCACGTCCCGGGCCTGACGGTCGTCTACCCGTACCTCCACCGCCGCATCCAGGTGCTGCCGTTGTTCGATGCGGGCGGCAGCCGGCTCGGTTGGCAGGGCATCGTGCCCTCGCGCGCGGAGAAGATGGCCAGCATCGTCGTCGACAAGAGCGTGCTCAAGCTGGGCAGCGTCGCGGACTTCTACCGCGAACTCGATCCCGACAGCATCGCCGAGCACTTCGTCCACATCGCGGAGCCGGAGATCCGCGGCGTCGTCGACCGGATCGTCAGCCGGGAGAACCCCCGGTTGTGGCGCAACCTGCCGGGGTTCGCCCGAGAGGCCGTGTACCGACGGGTGGAGAGTGACCTGCCCGCCAACGCCAACAAGATCACCGACGCGCTCGGCGACCACATCGAGGACCTCGTCGACCCGAAGTGGATGGCGATCCGGCACCTCACCGAGCACCCTAAGCTGATCAACAGCATCTTCCGCGAGGTCGCGGCCAAGGAACTGCGGTTCATGCAGAACTTCGGCTTCTACTTCGGCTATCCGATGGGTTTCGTGCTCGTCGCGGTGCTGCACTACGCGCCGTACTGGTGGGTGCTGCCGGTCGGCGGTGTGATCATCGGCTACGTCGTCAACTACATCGGGATCGCGATGATCTACGAGCCCGCGCACCCGCGTTGGTGGGTGCCGTGGCGGCAGGGTCTGCTGCTGAAGCGCCGCCTGCAGATCTGTGACGCTTTCGCCGAGATCATCGCCGGCGACGTCATCACCACCGACAACATGGCCCGCGAGTTGTTGACCGGGCCACGCGCCGACCGCACGCTGCAGGTGCTCGACGTGGTGATGCGGGGATCGGTGGACAACGCGCTGGGTCGCGCACGGGTCGCGATCCGGGTCTCGCTGGGCTCGAACGAGTACGAGCGGATCCAGTCCGCGCTCGCGCCCGTCGTGTTGGACCTCGCGACGGACGCGATGGCCGACCGGATCTTCGCCGACCAGCAGGCGCGCAAGCTGAAGAACTTCGTCGCCGCCCAGATGGAGAAACTCAGCAACGAGGACTTCATCGACCTACTGCGGTCGGCGACCAAACAGGACGAGTGGTTGTTGTTCGTGCACGGTGCCGTGCTGGGTTCGTTCGGCGGGTTCCTGCACCTGGCGATTTTCGGAGTGTGACGACGATGGCGCAGGAGAACGACGACGCGCGGGCGCTCGCCCGTCGTGCCCCCGCGCAGATCAGTACCGAGGCGCAGGTGCTGCGCGGCGCGTTCCGGGCGGTCGGGCTCGTCGCCGGCACCGCGGTGCGCGGCACCCAGTGGGTCGCCGGCACCACCATCGAGGCCGGCAAACAGATCGCGCAGGCGGCGATCGACGGTGAATCGTCGGCGGAGTTGGCGGAGCGGACCGCGGGATCACTGCGCTCGCTGGCCCGCACCGCGCTCGGCATGACCGAGGACTCGGTGCGCGAGATCGTCAGCTACGTGCCGATCGCCAACCCGCCCGAGGCCGATCCAGAGCGTCGGCTGATCGCCTCCGCCGGGGTCGCCGAACTGCGCCGCCGCGGCGATGCGCTGCTGGCGATGTCGGCGGACGTCACCTTCGACGACGACGTCCATCCCGCCTACAGCCGGATCCTCGGCGAGTTGGCGCCCGACGAGGCCCGGATGCTGCGCTATTTCGCCCTCAACGGCCCACAACCGTCGGTCGACGTACGGACCAACCGACCGCTCGGCATCGGGTCGGAACTCATCGCCGCCGACCTGTCGTCGGTGCCGGAGCAGTCCGGTGTCCGACATCCCGACCGCACCGGGTCCTACATCGTCAACCTGAAGCGTCTCGGTCTCGTCGAACAGTCCCGCGATCCCGTCGCGCTGAATCGGTACATGGTGCTCGAGGTGCAACCGGTGGTCGACGAGGCCCGCGCGCGGGCCGGCCGCGCCCCGAAGATCGTGCGGAAGAGCCTGCGGCTGACCGATTTCGGCGTCGACTTCTGCAAGACCTGCTTCACTCTCGATCCGCGCGGACCCCGGTAACCCCGGTGGTGATAACGCCCCACCACAACGGACCGACGAATACGCTGTAACCAGGACGAACAGCGCGAAAGTGGATATATGGACCTGGAAGCCGTCTACGAGATCAGTCGGGTCAAGTTCCGCTACCTGCGCGGACTCGACACCAAGGACTGGGACCTGTTCGCGGACACCATGCTGCCCGAAACGACGGCGACCTACAGCGAGTATCTGCAGTTCGAATCGCGCGAGGCGTTCGTCGGGTTCATGCGGAACACGCTGGGGCCGCACGTGATCACCGAACATCACTGCGACCACCCCGAGATCGAGATCGACGGCGACACCGCCACCGGCGTCTGGTACCAGTCCGATACCGTGCTCATCCCCGAGCACAACATGCTCATGAAGGGTGCCGCCTACTACGACGACCGGTACGTGCGGGGATCGGACGGTCGGTGGCGGATCCTGCACACGGGGTACGCGCGCACCTACGAGGTGGTCTATGCGCTCACCGACTTCCCCGGGTTCCGGCTCACCTCGAATCGGTTCGGTCCCGCCGCGGCGCCGCCGGCGTCGGCGTAGGTGGGTGAGAAGGCGCGCTTCGGGTTCGCGGACACGCGAGCCTGGTTGCGGTCGCTGCGCTTCGCCGAGGTGGCACCACCTGGTTGGGAGTTGCCGGCCCCCGGCGCCGCCCCCGACGAGGCGTTTCTCGACTGGCTGGACGATGCGGACACGGCCGGCATCGAGGAGGCGCACGTCGGGGTGCTCGGCACCGTCGGCGCCGACGGCCGCCCCGACGCCCGGGTGCTGATCCTGCGCGACGTGTCCGGCGGTGCGTGGTCGGTGTCGGGTTCGGCGGTGTCGGCGAAGGCCGCAGCGCTGCAGGTGAATCCGGTCGCGTCGCTGACCTTCTACTGGCGCGAGCACGGCCGGCAGGTGCGTATCTCCGGGCCGGTGGTCGAGGGTCCGGAGTCCGTCGACCGCGATTTTCACGAGCGTTCCCCGATGGCCCGTGCCGTCGCGCTGGCGAGTCCGCAGAGCGCGCCGCTCGCGGCCGAATCCGACTACCGCACCGCGGTCGACGACGCCCGCGTTCGACTCGAGGCCCATCCGTGGGAGGTGCCCGACCACTGGCGCGTCTGGCGCATCCAGGCCGACACCGTCGAGTTCTGGCAGGCCGACCCCGGCAACCGCAACCTGCGCCGCCGCTTCACCCGCACCGGCGACACCTGGACCACCCAGGACCTCTGGCCGTGAGGCGCCTCGCAGCCGCCTCAGTCCGCCGCCGCGACCAGCGGCTCGAGCGTCAGATCCGGCAGTTCCTTGGCGATGTACTGCAGCCGCCACTTGTCGCTGACCAGCGCGAGCAGCACCCCGTCGGTGCGGGTGAACACCTCCACCCCACGCTGACGCGCGACTTCTTGGGCGGACTCGCGGTCGGTGCGGCGCGCGATGGTGTAGGGCAGGAAGTCCAGCGACGTCTCGACGTTGAACTCCGCCTTCATCCGCGCGGTCACCACCTCGAACTGCATCGGCCCGACCGCCGCGAGCACCGGTGACGCATCGCCCCGGACGTCGTTGCGCAGCACCTGCACGACGCCCTCGGAGTCGAGCTGGTCGATCGCCTTGCGGAACTGCTTGTACTTGCTCGCGCTCTGCGCGCGCAGCACCGCGAAGTGTTCGGGCGCGAACGACGGGATCGGCGGGTACTCGACCTTCCGATCCACGTACAGCGTGTGCCCGGGCGCCAGCGCGGTCGCGTTGACGAGGCCCACGACGTCGCCGGGGTAGGCGTCGTCGACCGTGGTGCGGTCGCGGCCGAACACCGTGAGCGCGTACTTGGTCGCGAACGGCCGGCCGGTCTGGGCGTGCGTGACGACCATGCCGCGCTCGAACACCCCGGACACGATCCGCATGAACGCGAGCCGGTCGCGGTGGGCGGCGTCCATCCCGGCCTGCACCTTGAACACGACGGCGCTGAACGGGTCGGTGACGTCACGCGGGGCGCCGTCGACGTCGGCGCGGGCGCGTGGCGGCGGCGACAGCGCAACTAGCGTCTCGAGCAGTTGGCGCACGCCGAAGTTGAGCATCGCCGACGCGTAGATCACCGGCGAAGTCTGCCCGGCGAGGAACATCTCCTGGTCGTGGTCCTGGCCGGTTGCGGACAGCAGCTCGCTCTCCTCGACCGCGGTTTCCCAGGCGTCGCCCTCCCGCGTGGCGGCCGTGTCCGGGTCGAACGACTCCTCCGGCGCGATGGTCGCGCCCCCCGCGGTGCGGGTGAAGTGGATGTACTCGTCCGGGATGCCGTCGGTGCCACGGCGCAGCAGGCCGCGAAAGTCCCCGGCGATCCCCACCGGCAGGAACAGCGGCGTCGGCGTGAGCCCGATCCGTTCGTGGATCTCGTCGAGCAGTTCCAACGGCTCCCGGCCCGGGCGGTCCCACTTGTTGATCACGGTGATCACCGGGATGCCGCGGTACCGGCACACCTGGAAGAGTTTCAGCGTCTGCGGTTCGAGACCCTTGGCCGCGTCGATGAGCATCACGGCGGCATCGACCGCGGTGAGCACCCGGTAGGTGTCCTCCGAGAAGTCGGCGTGTCCCGGCGTGTCGACGAGGTTGATCACCGCGTCGAACCCGTCCGCGGTCTGGTACTCGAACTGCAGCGCGGTCGAGGAGACCGAGATGCCGCGGGCCTTCTCCATCTCCATCCAGTCGGAGACGGTCGAACGTCGCCCTGCCTTGCCGTGGATGGCGCCGGCCTCGGAGATCATCCGGGCGTGCAGCGCGAGCGCCTCGGTCAACGTCGACTTGCCGGCGTCCGGGTGCGAGATCACGGCGAAGGTGCGCCGGCGGGCGACCTCGGTGGACAGGGCGGTCACGACAACTACCTCGAGTCTGCGGGGAGGGGCGAGCCACCAGCCTAATCGGCGTCGAACCCGAACCGTTGCACGGCCGTGGTTAACGACGACGGGGCCTCCACAGAAACAACCAGCAAGACCGCGTGGGGGAGCGACCCGCCACCGAGAGCGGAGGAGACACCGTTGAGCGAGTTCACCGACGAAATGTACGCAACCGCGCGTACCTCGGACCGTGGCCTGATCACCGGCGAACCCGACGCCCCGGTGCGGCACACGTGGGGTGAGATCCACGTGGTCGCGAGGCGGATGGCCGGTGGGCTCGCTGCGTCGGGGATCGGCCCCGGCGACGCAGTGGGGGTGCTCGCCGGCCAACCCGTCGACATCGCGCCCGCGGTGCAGGCGACGTGGATGCGCGCCGCGTCGGTGACCATGCTGCACCAACCGACACCACGCACCGACCTGGTCGGCTGGGCCCGCGACACCGAGGAGGTGCTGCGGATGATCGACGCGCGCGCGGTGATCCTCGGTGCGCCGTTCGACGCCGCCGCACCGCTGCTGATCGAGCGCGGCATCAATGTCGTGACGATCGAGACGCTGCACGACGGACTCGACACGGACCCGCTGCCGACCGCGGAGAACGACATCGCGCTGCAGCAACTGACCTCCGGTTCCACCGGCTTGCCGAAGGCCGTGCAGATCACGCACCGCAACTTCTACGTGAATGCGTACGCGATGATCGACCGGATCAAGTTCCAGACCGATCACGACGTGATGATCAGTTGGCTGCCGCTGTTCCACGACATGGGGATGGTCGGGTTCCTCTCGGTGCCGATGCAGTACGGCGCCGAGGTGGTCAGCATCACCCCGCTGGACTTCCTGCGTCGGCCGCTGCTGTGGGCCGAGCTGATCGAGAAGTACCGCGGAACCGTCACCGCTGCACCGAACTTCGCGTACGCGCTGCTGTCGCGGCGGCTGCGCCAGGCCGCCGACGGCGCCGTCGACCTGAGTTCGGTGCGCTACATGTGGAACGGCGCCGAGCCCGTCGACCCGGACACCATGGCCGACCTCGCCGCGGCCGGATCCCGCTTCGGACTCGACCCGAGGGCGCTCACACCCGTCTACGGCATGGCGGAAACCACGCTGGCCGTGTCGGTTCCGGACGCGGGCCACGGCGTCGTGCTCGACGTCGTCGACGCCGAACTGCTCGAGGCGATGGGACGTGCGGTGCCCACGACGAAGGGTGAGGTGCGCCGCCTCGCGACACTGGGCTACCTCGTCGACAACCTCGAGGGCCGCGTCGTCGATGCGGAGGGCGGGGCGCTCCCCGCCCGGGGTGTCGGCGTCATCCAGGTGCGGGGCGACGCGGTCAGTCCCGGCTACGTCACCACCGAGGGTTTCGTACCGGCGCAGGACGCCGACGGCTGGCTCGACACCGGCGACGTCGGCTACTTCACCGAGGACGGTCTCGTGGTGGTGTGCGGCCGGATCAAGGACGTGATCATCATGGGCGGGCGAAACATCTATCCGACCGACATCGAACGCGCGGCGGCCCGGGTCGAGGGGGTTCGCGCCGGCAACGCAGTCGCGGTACGCCTCGACGCCGGCGACAAACGGGAGAGTTTCGCCGTCGTCGTGGAGACCGGTGCGCACGACGACCCCGCCGAGGTGCGCCGCATCGAGCACGAGATCGTGCACGCGGTGTTCTCCGAGGTCGGGGTGCGGCCCCGCACCGTCGCGGTGCTAGGGCCGGGGTCGATCCCGAAGACGTCGTCGGGGAAGCTTCGGCGCGCGAATTCGCTTTCGCTGCTTGGATAGTCAGGCGCGGGCGACGACTGTCAATGCACGCGGTTCTGGGCCGCCTCGAGCCCGAGCCGCAGCAGCAACTCGACAGCGTCGGCGGCTTCCGAGCAGACCAGCGGCAGTTCCTTGCGCTCGGCCGCGGAGAACGGTTTGAGCACGTACGCCGCGGCGTCCATCCGACCGGGCGGGCGGCCGACGCCGACCCGCGCCCTCACGTAGTCCTTGCTGGTGAGGGCGCCCGAGATCGACCGCAGCCCGTTGTGGCCGCCCTCGCCACCGCCCTGCTTCAGCCGGACCGCGCCGAAGTCGAGATCGATGTCGTCGTGCACCACCACGATGTCGTCCACCTGCACGGAGAAGAACCGCGCTAGGGCGGCGACCGGGCGACCCGATTCGTTCATGTAGGTGCGCGGCTTCGCGAGCAGCACCTGCCTGCCGTCGAGGCGGGCGGTAAGCAGATCCGAGCCGGTCTTCTTGTGGGCGGAGAAGCGGCCGCCGACGCGCTCGGCGAGCACGTCGGCGACCATGAACCCCACGTTGTGCCGGGTGCGCTCGTACTGGGGACCGGGATTGCCCAGCCCGACGACGAGCGCCGCCCCGGTTTCGGCCATCGCGGCGACCGATCAGCTCTCGCTGGATTCGCCCTCGGCGGCGGGCTCCTCGGCCCCGGACGCGGCCTCTTCCTCCATCGCCGGCGCGACGACGTTGACCACGAGGGTCTCCGGGTCGGTCTGCAGCGTCGAACCGGCGGGCAGGGTCAGTTGACCGGCAGTGATCTGGGTGCCGATCTCGGCGTCCTCGACGGACACCTCGATCTGATCGGGGATCGAGAGGGCGTCGGCCTCGATCGAGACGTCGTTGGCCTCCTGGGTCACGACCGCGCCCGAGGCGGCGTCGCCGACGATGACGACCGGCACGTCGACGGTGACCTTCTCACCGCGCTTGATCACGAGCAGGTCGGCGTGCTCGATGTAGCGGCGGATCGGGTGCACGACGACCGACTTGGTCAGCGCAAGCTGCTCCGTGCCCTCGATGTCGAGGGTGAGCACGGCGTTGGTGCCGCTCTCGCGCAGTACCGCGGCGAACGCATGCGCGTTCAGCGCGAGATGCTGCGGATCGGTCTGGTGCCCGTACAGCACGGCGGGGACGTTGCCGTCGCGGCGGGTGCGGCGCGCGGCACCCTTGCCGAACTCGGTGCGGACGGTGGCCTTGAGACGACTGGCGTCGGACATGATGAAGCGGCTCCTGCGTGTTCGATCGTTTCCGGTTCTGGGTCTGCACGTCGCCGGCGGGCGTGGACCGGCGGAGGAAGCCGAGCCGCGTCGATCACGGTGCACTTGCGCGCACCCTCGCCGAGACAACCGCACAAGCCTAGCGCACCCGCTCGCGCGCGAACCAATCGCGGGTCAGGTCGCGAGTGCCCTGACCTCGGCGGCGACTTCGGCACGCTGGCGGCCGAAACGAGATCAGATCGCGAGTGCGTGGACCGCGGTCGCGAACCTCGCGACGTCCTCGGCCGACACGAAGCAATGCGGCGAGGCCCGTACGACGGCGTCGAGCCTGCGCGCGGTCATGTCGAGCAGGGTGGAACTGCGATGACTCACCGTCACCGTCACCGACCGTTCGGCGAGGCGATCGCGCACGTCGGTCGGCGCGATTCCGTCGATGGTGAACGACACGATGCCGCCGCGCTCGCGGCCGAGGTCTCGCACCGTCGCCCGCGGCAGTTCCGCCAGCGCCGCGCGCACCTGACCCGCCCGCTCCGCGATCGTCGCATACACCTGCTCGGGGCCGAGGTCGAGCAGGTAGTCGACGGCGGCGCCGAGTCCGAGGCGGGCCGCGACGTCGCACTCCCAGAATTCGAAGCGGCGGGCGGTATCGGCCATCCGGTACTCGTCCGGCCCCGTCCATTCCGCCGAGTGCAGGTCCAGCGCGTGCGGTTGCAGCGTCGGGATCAGGTCCGGCCGCACGTAGAGGAAGCCGGTCCCGCGAGGCGCACGCAGCCACTTGCGCCCCGTCGCCGACAGCGCGTCGACGCCTAGGTCGGCGACATCGAGGCGCACGTGGCCTGTCGACTGGCAGGCGTCGAGCAGCACCAGTGAGCCGACGCCGTGGGCGAGGTCGACCACCTCACGCACCGGGTTGATCAGCCCACCGTTGGTGGGGACATGCACCAACGACACCAGCGCGACCCGCTCGTCGAGCATGCCGGCCAATGCGTCGAGGTCGAGCGCCCCGGTCGGGTCGCTCGGCACCGGTTCCACGCTCGCCCCCGCCGCGTGTGCGCGCTGCAGCAGGGCGATGGCGTTGCTCGCGTACTCGGCCTGGGACAGCAGGATCCGCGCGCCCGGCCGAAGCGGGATCGAGTACGCGAAGTCGGTCCAGCCGCGCGTCGCGCTGTCGCTGAGCGCGATCGCATCCGGCGGCGCGTTGATCAGCGTGCCGATGGACTGCTTCACCCGAGCGAGGTCGTCCAGTCGTTCGTTCGCCGCCCGGTACCCGCCGACCTGCGCCTCGCGCCGCAGGTGGTCGCATACGGTGTCGACGACGACCGTCGGTGGCAGCGACGATCCGGCGCTGTCGAGGAACACCTGGCCGAGGCAGCCGGGTGTGTCGGTCCGGACGCGATCGAGATCCAGCACGCGCGCAGCGTAACGCTGGGCACCGACAGGAACACCGCTCTATAACTCAGCGCTGTTCACGTCGCCGCTGTTTAGTTGTCGGTGCCCGGGTCTACTCTCGTCGCCTGTGGCCCTGCGATCGGAGGTTGTCATGGCTGTAACGACTGTCACACTCGAATCCACCCGCCTGACCTCGCGTGCCGCCGCGGAGGCATATCTCGGCGGAGTGTGTTTCAAGATCGGGCCACCGGAACTGGTCGGTGCCGAACTGGAATGGCTCACCTACCGCGCCGACGCCGACTGTCGCGAGCCGAACCGTCCCGCCCTCACCGCCTTTGCCGCCGCCCTCGGTCCCCATGCCCCGACCTCCGTCGATCCAGCGGCGCTCGGACTGCCGCTCACACACGGCAGCCTCGTCAGCATCGAACCCGGCGGCCAGATCGAAATCTCCTCGCTGCCCTGCCCGGACCCCGACGAACTCTGTCGCCGTCTCTGCGCCGACGCACGGCAACTCCGCGACCTGCTCGACGCGCAGGAAATCCGCGTCGTTGCGGCCGCCGCCGATCCGGCCCGCCGCGCCGCCCGGATCCTGCAGTTGCCCCGCTATCGCACGATGGAGCGCCACTTCACCGCGATCGGACCGCTCGGCGTCCTGATGATGTGCAACACAGCTGCCACCCAGGTCAGCGTGGACGCCGGCGCCGATCCAGCCGACGTCGCGGCCCGCTGGCACCTGCTGCACGCCGTCGGTCCCGCGTTGCTCGCCGCGTTCGCGTGCTCGCCCGATCTGTCCGGCGCACCGGACGGGGCGTGGTCGTCGCAACGGATGCGCACGTGGCTGCATCTGGACCCCGCGCGTACCGCGGCGCCGATCGATGCGAACGGCTACGCCCGCTGGGCTCTCGACGTCCCGCTGCTGTGCATCAGGCGCACGGATTCCGCCGAGTGGACCGCGCCGGCGGGTGCGACGTTCGCGGACTGGCTCGACGGCGGCCTCGACGACGTCGTCGACCGCCGGCCCACGCGCGCGGATCTCGACTACCACCTCACCACGCTGTTCCCGCCGGTCCGCGCGACCGGCCACCTCGAGGTGCGCTACATCGACGCCCAACCGGGCGACGGGTGGTCGGTTCCGATCCACGCCGTCGCCTCGCTCACCAGCACGTCATGCGTCGCCGACGAGGCGCGGGGGATTGCCGCCGACACCGCCGGCGCCTGGCTCGAAGCGGCCCGACACGGGCTCGCCGATCCGGACCTGCGCGTGGCGGCGACCGACCTGCTGGCGCTGGCCGCCGCACACGCGCCCAGCCCGGGCGCGGCGGACCAGCTGGGCGCTGCCGCACACCGCTGCCGCCGTCGCCGCACTCCGATCGAGGAGGCCGCATGAACGACATAGCGGCCATGAACGACACAGAAGCTCTGCGCGGGCGCCTCGAAACCGTGCTGCGCCGCGCCCGTGACCGCACCACCGCGCTCACCACCTGCGTCGACGAAACCGATCTGATCGCCCAGCATTCGCGGCTGATGAGCCCCCTGGTGTGGGACCTCGCGCACATCGGCAACCAGGAGGAACTCTGGCTCGTGCGCGACGTCGGCGGCCGTGACCCGGTCCGCGCCGACATCGACGACCTCTACGACGCGTTCAAGCACGCCAGGCCGGATCGCCCCGCGTTGCCGTTGCTCGACCCCGGCGAGGCCCGCGGCTACGTCGGCACCGTGCGCGACAAGGTGTGGGACGTGCTCGATCGCAGCCCGCTGTGCGGTCGGCGCCTCGAACACAACGGGTTCGCCTTTGCGATGCTCGCCCAGCACGAACAGCAGCACGACGAGACGATGCTGGCCACCCACCAACTGCGTGCCGGCCCGGCTGTCCTGCGCGTGCCCGCACCGCCGACCACCGCGGCACCGGTGGACGGGGAGGTCGTGATCGGAGGTGGCGAGTTCGAGATGGGCACCTCCACCGACCCGTGGGCGCTGGACAACGAACGCCCCGCGCACCGGGTGCACGTCCCGACCTTCGCGATCGACGCCGCCCCGGTGA
>DATDBL010000333.1:0-4800 GCA_036524855.1 Aldersonia sp.
CTGACCAAGGCGGGTCACGCGGTCGACGAGCTGGCGCGGCTGGGTCCCTCGACGCCCGCCGAGCTCGCCAGGGCCATCGCCGAGCCGCGCCCGACGGTGTATCGGCTTCTCGACGCGCTCGCCGAGATCGGGGTGGTGCGCACCGCGGGGGGCGGCCGGGTCGAACTCGGCGCCGCCGTGCTGCGCTGGGGCGACGCCGTGGTCGAGGCGTACGTCGACGGCGGTGACTTGGGTAAACAGTTGCGGTGGGTGCGTGAACAACTCGGCATGAACGTCTACTTCTGCGTTCCCCGCGCCGATGGCGCACTGTGCCTCGAGCACGTGGCGGGGTCGGTTGTCGACATGCTCGACCTCGGCCCCGGCCGCACGCTGCCCCCGCACGCGGGGTCGGCGTCGATCGCGTTGCTCGCGTTCGGCACCGCCCGGGCCCAGCAAGACGTCCTGGGCGCCGCGCCGTACCGCCGGATCGCCTCGGGAACCCCGAGGACGGCACCGCAGCTGCGTGCGCGACTCGACCGGACCGTCGAGCGCGGCTGGGCACTCGAGGACAACGAGATCGTCGAGGGTGTCGCGTCGATCGCGGTGCCGGTGCTCCGCGAGGGCACCGCGATCGGAGTCGTCTCGGTCGCCGGGCTGCGCGCGAGTGTGGTACCGCAGGCCGCGTCGGCCGCGCGGGTCCTCGGTGTCGCCGCCGACGCGATCGCGAGGTCGATGTCGCAACACCGAGCGACCCGCACCGAGCAGGTCGATCCGCGGCGGCGCGCCCCCGACACCGCCCGCGCGGGCGCACGCGGGCCCGCCCTCGTCGTCAAGGCCGGTGCGTTGATGGAGGCGTTGGCCGGCGAACGGGTCGCGTCCTCGGCCCGGCTGACCGAGCTGATCGGCGAGCCGGTCAGCTCGGTGTACCGGATGTTGGCGACCCTCGCCGAGATCGGGTGGGTCGAGCAGATCGAACACCGCGGCGCCTACCGGGTCGGCGGCAGACTCCTCTCCCTCGCCCGCGACCTCACCCTGGGCCTCGACATCCGACGCACCGCCCTGCCGATCATGACCCGGATTCACGACGCCACCGGGGAAACCACGTTCCTGTGCGTGCGGCACGGGACCCGCGCGGTCTGCATCGAGCGCCTCGACGGGGTCCGGGTCAACAGTCGGGTACTGCGGCTGGGCCGCTCGCTGCCGTTGCACATCGGGGCCGCGCCCCGCGCGCTGCTGGCGTTCGAGGGCCGCGAATCGTGGGACGAATACGCCTCCAGTGCCTCGTTGAGCGAGGACCTCGTCCACGACGTCGGCTCCCGATCGGCGCTCCACGCCCAACTCGAACAGATCCGCGGCGTGGGGTTCGCGCTCAGCGACAACACCGTCACACCGGGAATCGCCGCGGTCGGCGCACCGATCTACGACCACCGCGGACACGTCGCGGCGTCGTTGTCGGTCAGCGGCCTGCGCGACGGGATCCTGGCCCGGCGCGACGACGGCGCGTCGGTGACCGAGCTGGTCCTGGCCGGTGCCCGCGAGGTGTCGCGCCACCTCGGCTACCACGGCCCCGCCTGACCGGCACGCCGCACAGGTCCGGACATCTTGACCTTCTCCCCACCGGATGCCACACTCTATGGACACGTTGTCCGCTAGATGACACCGAGAACCGAAGGTGTTGCCGCGCACCGTTCCGACCACACCGGCCGCACGTGCCCTCATGACCCCGCTCACCCGCCCGCGGACCCCCGTCACACGGGAGTCCGGCGGGTCCGACCCACAAGGAGAACCCTCCGTGCCCGAACCCATTGTTGTCGGCCTGCTCGGGATCACCCACCCGCATGCCTCCGCGCGCCTGCGGGCACTGCGCGAGATCGACGGCGTCGAGGTGACGGCCGCCGCCGACGACGATTCGAGGCTGACGTACTTCACCGACAAATACGCTCTGGCGGCGCGCGGCATCGACGACGTCCTGGGCGACGACACGATCGACGCCGTCATGGTCCACTCCAAGAGCCGCGACATGGTGGCGCACGCGGTGCGCGCCCTCGAGGCCGGCAAATCGGTCGTCGTCGAAAAACCCGGCGGCGCGACGGTGGCCGACCTGGTGCGGTTGCGTGCCGCGGAGGTCGCCGCCGACGGACTGGTGGTGCAGGTCGGCTACAACGTGCGCCTCGCGCAGTCGGTCACGCGGGCAAAGGAACTCCTCGACGACGGGGTGATCGGTGAGGTGGTGTCGGTGTCGGCGCGCGGGGCCGCGCTGGTCGGTGAACACCTCACCCAGCATCTCAACCAGCCCGCCGACATGGGCGGGACGCTGTGGATTCTGGGCTGCCACATGCTCGACACGCTGGTCAGCGTGTTCGGTGCCCCCGAGTCGGTGAACGCCCGCGTGCACAAGTCCGCGCGGCTGTCCGGCGACGCCAGCCGGGAGGACTCCGCCGCGGTGCTGCTGAACTACCCCGACCTGTCGATGACGTTCAACTTCGACGGCCACGACAACCTCGAATGGTTCGAAAGCTCCCGGATCACCGTCCACGGCACCCACGGCATGATCGAACTCGGCATCCTGCCGCAACGCCTGCGGGTCTACGTCGACGCCGACCGTGCCCGCTTCGCCGCCGGCTGGACCGAGTGGACCCGGAGCCACTTCACCGCGCCGTTCGCCCGCACCGAGGCGAACAAGTTCTCCGAACTACCCGAACTGGAGAACATCGGCAACTTCCACACCGAGATGCGCGGCTGGGTCGACAGCATCCGCACCGGCGCACCGATCGTGTCGCCGGTGTCGGACGCGTTGACCGTCGCCCGCATCGTCGACGCCTGCTACCGCTCGCAGAACTCGCGCGGCGCCGAGATCGGCGTGGACTCGCAGTGACCGACACGACCGACACGACCGACACGACCGACACCACCGAGGACATCATGACACCGCAACTCATCGCCACCTGCTGGACCAGCGCCGGAGACGCCGCCCCGCTGCGCGCCGACGAATCCAGCCCGATCCCGCTCGCCGAGCGGATCGCGCTCGTCGCCGCCACCGGGTGGTCCGGAATCGGCCTCGTCCACGCCGACCTGCTCCACGCCCGCGACACCATCGGCTATGACGCCCTGGCCACCCTGATCCGCGAGGCCGGCATCGACATCGTCGAGGTCGAGTTCCTCAACGACTGGTGGACGACGGGCGCCGAGCGGGTCGCCGCCGACCGGCTCAAGGCCGACCTGTTCGAGGCCGCCACCGCGCTCGGTGCGCGCCACATCAAGGTCGGCGCCGGCCACACCGAGGATCCGCTGCCGCTGGCCACGATCGCCGGGGCCTTCGCCGACCTCGCCGACGAGGCCGCCGACGCCGGCATCCGCCTGGCGCTGGAGGCCACCCCGTTCTCGCACCTACGGACCACGGCCGAGGCCGTCGAGGTGGTCACCGCCTCCGACAGCCCCTCGGCCGGTTTGATGATCGACATCTGGCACACCCACAAGACCGGCTTGACCCACGACCGGCTGTGGGATGTCGTCCCGATCGAGCGGGTCGCCGCGGTCGAGGTCGACGACGGTTTCGACCGGCACAACGCCACCGTCGCCGACATCGTCGACGACACGATCAACCACCGCACCTACTGCGGCAAAGGCGATTTCGACACCCAGACCTTCATCGGGCGCACACTGCAGGCCGGATACCGGGGACCCTGGGGGGTGGAGATCATCTCCCACGAACACCGCCGGCTGCCCGTCGCCGAGGGCCTGCGCATCGCACACGACACCGCCGTGCGGTGTTTCGACGCGGCAGCCGCGCCGCGCTGACACCCACAACCATCTCCCGACTACTCTCGTTCCCGCTGCCCCGGGCGACGAAAGCTCACCGACAAGAAGGACACCCGTGTCGACACAGAAACTGCGCCTCGCGTTGTTCGGTTCCGGACGCATCGGTCAGGTGCACGCCCGTAACCTCGCCGACCACCCCGACATCGAACTGGTGTCGATCTGCGATCCGTTCCTCGAGGGTGCCCGCACCCTGGCCGCGCAGACCGCCGGACGCGCCGTCGCCGACCCGGCCGACGTGTTCGCCGAACCGGACCTCGACGGCGTGGTGATCGCCTCACCGACCCCCACCCACGTCGATCTGATGGCGCAGGCGGCAGCCCACGGTCTCGCGGTCCTGTGTGAAAAGCCGATCGATCTCGACATCAACACCGTGCTCGAATGCCGCGAGAACATCCGCGCGCACCCGGTGCCGATCATGCTGGGCTTCAACCGCCGCTTCGACCCGAGCTTCGCCGCGGTCCGCGCCCAGGTCGGCGACGGGGCGATCGGCACCCTGGAACAGCTGACCATCACCAGTCGCGATCCGGCACCGGCGCCACCCGACTACATCGCCGCCTCCGGCGGCATCTACCGCGACATGACCATCCACGACCTCGACATCGCCCGGTTCTTCATCCCCGACATCGTCGAGGTGTCCGCCGTCGGCACCGCCATGTTCAGCGACGACATCACCGCGCTCGACGACTACGACACCACCACCGTCACCCTGCGCGGGCGCGACGGCCAGATCGTGACCATCATCAACTCCCGCCACTGCGCATTCGGCTACGACCAGCGCATCGAGGCATTCGGGTCCACCGGCATGCTCTCGGCCGGGAACGTGTCCGAGAACACGGTACGCAAATACGACGCCACCGGCACCGAGCAGGCGCGCCCGTACCTGCCCTTCTTCCTGCAACGCTACGCCCAGGCATACCGCGCCGAACTCGACGCGTTCACCCACGCAATCCGAACCGGACAACCCTGCACACCAGGATTCGACGACGGCGTCGCCGCCCTCGT
>DATDBL010000334.1:0-14447 GCA_036524855.1 Aldersonia sp.
GCCGGGATGCTGCGCTTCGTCGTGCTCGACGGTCTGGCGAAGCCGGGTCGGCTCGAGGGGCCGGACCCGGCGCTGCTCGCGGCGGCGTACTCGGCGGTGGCGCGGGAGGGCACGCCGAGCGGGGGAGCGGTGCTGCTCTGAGCGGCGCTTTGTCAGGGTCCGTCGGTGGTGTTCACGAGCATCTCGGCCGCACGTGCGTCCGCCTCGCGGTAGGCGCGGCCGGCCTTCTCGAACAGGTCGCGCAGTTGGGTGACGGTGTCGATGTGTTGCCGGATGACGTCGCGCATGCCCCCTTCGCCGACGGCCTTCGCCTCGAACTTGGCGCCGAGCTGCTGCGCAGAAGCTAATGTGCCATACGCCGAAATCGTGGAGAGCCGACCTGTGTTGCGCAGGATCTGATTAAGTTCGTCGAGCAAGGCGTCGCACGCATGCTGACAGTCAGCGGCCACGTCTTCGTCGAGTCGCAGCGTTCCAGCCTCGGCATTGCGCAGCAGCGCATCGATTGTCGGACCACTTGGGAATGTCATTCGATCACCAGCTCACGGTAGGTTCGGATCAAGGATGTTTGCACTTCGAACTGCGACGATGCACGGATCCTCGAGAGTCTCGCGCGATCCTTTCGTCGCGACTCGGACCAGGATCGACTGATTCTCGGTGCCGAAGGCTACGTCGCACGTCCCACGCTCCTCATCGGTCACCTCGCGATAGGTGAACGCATCTCGACTGCCGACGGCGACGGGCGCGAAATCTGTGTTCCGGGGATTCCCGCGGACGTCCTCGATCCCTCGGGTGGTTGAGAACACGTCGAGGAAGAACCAGTCGCCTGTCCATCCGCACACTTCCCAGCCCTGCATCTGCACACCGAACACACCGGCATCTTGCGTCGCCGGATCCACTCCTGCCGCCACCAGAGCCTGATCGGGCAGCGTGCACGGGTCGAATGAAGGTTGTCCGGACTGTGTCGCGGCGGTCGGGTTCCCCTCCACGGTTTGCGAACCGCACCCGACCACCGCGCACACGATGCACACCGCCAAGGCGATACGGATCCCCCGCGTCCCCCCGACCTGGCCGTTCACCTGCACATCCTGTCAGACGCACCCGTGCCGCTATCGGTTCCGCTGCATCCTCGACGCCCACCACCGCGACGTGGCATCTACGCCCCCAACCGAGCTGATCACGGTCCGTCGGTCCGGTTCACGAGCGTTTCGGCCGCACGCGCGTCCGCCTTGCGGTAGGCGCGGCCGGCCTTCTCGAACAGGTCGCGCAGTCGAAGCACGTTGTCGACGTGCTGCTCGAGGACGTCGCGCAGGCCGTTCGCGCCGATAGCCTTCGCTTCGAACGTTCTGCCGAGCGTTTGCGCCGATGCCAGGATCCCGTATGCGGATGGCGTCGACAGCCAGCGTGCTTTCCTTCAGTGCCTGGAGGTCGTCTGAGAACTGCTCGCATGCCGTGACGCATCGTTCGGCGACCGGGCTCGAGCCGCAGCGATCCGTCTTCGACGGCGGCGCCGAGCGCTGCGAGGTCGGCCAGCATGTCGTTCGGCGCAGTCATTCTTTGCACCTCGGTATCAGTCGGGGATGAATGAGTCCAGCGCTTGTGCGCTCGATATGGCGACGCCGCACGGGTCGGTGTGCTCTTCCTCCGAGTTCTTCATGCTGGTCCGGATAATTACGGATCCGTCGGTCGACCGGTACGCGACGTCGCAGTACTCGTGGCGGTCCGGGGTCGCTTCGCGATAGGTGAACGCGTCCCTGGTGCCAACGGAGACGGGGGTGATCGCGGTGTTTCGCGGGTTCTCGCGTACGGCTTCGATGGGCACCTTGGTTGCCGCCACGCCGAGAAAGTGCCAGCTGTTGGACCACTTGCAGAGGTTCCATCCCCTCATACGAACCCCGAAGAAGTCCGGATCCTGCGTCGACGGATCCACCCCCGCGGCCACCAGCGCCTCATCGGGCAGCAGGCACGGATCGAATGCAGGCTGATCGGGGTATGTAGCGGCTGTCGGCCTCCCCTGCACGACCTGCGAACCGCACCCGACCGCCGCGAACACGATGCACACCGCCCCGGCGACACGGGTCACCTGCATCGCCCCGACCAGGCTTTTCCCGTGCACATCCACTCAGACGTGCCCGCGCCCCCAATCGGTTCCGCCGCATCCTCGACAGCGCGACGTGGCATCTACGCCCCCCAACCGAGCGGATCACGGACCGTCGGTCCGGTTCACGAGCATTTCGGCCGCACGCGCGTCCGCCTCGTGGTAGGCGCGGGCGGCCTTCTCGAACAGGTCGCGCAGTCGATGCACGGTGTCGATGTGTTGCTCGAGGACGTCGCTCAGCCCATTCGCGCCGATCGCCTTCGCTTCGAACTTGCCGCCGAGCGTTTGCGCTGATGCCAGGATCCCGTATGCGGATGGCGTCGACATCCAGCGGGTGTTAGCCTGCACAATCTTCAGGTCATCTGCGAACTGCTCGCACGCCGCGACGCATTGTTCCGCGACCCCGGGCTCGAGCCGCAGCGATCCGTCTTCGACGGCGGCGCCGAGCGATGCGAGTTCGGCCAGCATGTTGTTCGGAGCTGTCACGTGTTCACCTCGGTATCACTGGGGGATGAATGGATCCAGCGCTTGTGCGCTCGATACGGCGACTGCACACGGGTCGGCTTGGGATTCCCAACCATCGATCTCGGCTCGGATGATTACGGGCCCGTCGGTCGACTGGTACGCCACGTCGCAGTACTCGTGGCTGTCCGGGGTCGCTTCTCGATAGGTGAACGCGTCCCTGGCGCCAACGGAGACGGGGGTGATCGCGGTGTTTCGCGGGTTCTCCCGTACAGCTTCGATGGGGACTTTGGTTGCGGCCACGCCGAGGACGTACCAGCCGGCGGACCACTTGCAGAGATTCCACCCCAGCTTGCGAACTCCGAAGAAGTCCGGATCCTCCGATTCAGGATCCACCCCCGCGGCCACCAGCGCCTCATCGGGCAGCGTGCACGGATCGAACGAAGGTTGGCCGGACTGTGTCGCGGCGGTCGGGCTCCCCTCCACGGTCTGCGAACCGCACCCGACCACCGCGCACACAATGCACACCGCCCCGGCGATACCGGCCCCCCACCGGGTCGCCACCAGGCTGTTCACGTGCACATCTTCTCAGACGCGCCCGCGCCCCTATCGGTTCCGCGGCATCGAGACAGCCGGTATGCGCGAATCGTCCGAGTAGATCCGTCAATAGCCTCGACGTCAAACTATGCGGAAACGGCCTTGCTTTCGCGCCGGTTCTCGAGGTGGTGCGCGATCCCGACCCCCACCATCGCCGCCACGAAGATCAGCAACGCCGTCCACGCGGCGCCGGAGGTGAGTTCGAACAGCAGCGAATTGTCACCGAGGTCGAATACGGGCACGAGGTCGACGAGCCAGGCGAGGGCGCCGGCGAGGACGCCGCCGAGCAGACCGGCCTTCAGCCACAGAATGAGAAGGTCGGCCTTGGCGCCGGAGCGGCGGTCGCGTCGGGTGTCGACGAATCCCCACACCGCGGCGGCCAGCACGACCACCGCCAAAGCAACCCAGCGCAGCGACGACCACGACAGCGGCCACTGGGCGATCGCGAAGCCGAGCAGGATGCGCGCGACCACGTTCAGCACGGCCAGCGGCACCCCTCGCACGATCATGCCCACAGCGTAGGTTGATGCCATGCCTACCGAGCACGGAACCCGGCGCGTGGCGCTGCGCGCGCTGCTCGCCGAACGCGACGTCGACGCGCTGCTGGTGACGAACCTGCTGAACATCCGCTACCTCACCGGATTCACCGGATCCAACGCGGCGTTGATCGTGCCCGCGAGTGACAACGCCGACGAGGACGGCACCGTGATCTGCACCGACGGCCGCTACCTGACGCAGGTCGCCGAGCAGGTGCCGGACCTGAGGGCCGTGATCGAGCGGGCGAGCGCCGTGCACCTCGTAACTAGCACGGAGGTTTCGCGGCTGGGCTTCGAGAGCCACGTCGTCACCGTTGACGAGCACGCCCGCTTCACCGACCTGGCCGGCGACACGACGCTGGTCCGCCTGCCCGGCTTGGTGGAGCGGCTGCGGATGGTGAAGGACGAGGGCGAGGTCGCGCTGCTACGCGCGGCGTGCGCGGCGGCGGACGCGGCGTTGAGCGCGCTGCTGGAGGACGGCGGGCTGCGGCCGGGGCGCACCGAGCGGGAGGTGGGGCGTCAACTCGAGTCGCTGATGCTCGACCACGGCGCCGACGACATCTCGTTCGAGACGATCGTCGCGGCCGGCGCGAACTCGGCCATCCCGCACCACCGGCCCACCGAGGCGGTGCTGGCGCACGGCGACTTCGTCAAGCTCGACTTCGGCGCGACCGTCGGCGGCTACCACTCCGACATGACCCGCATGTTCGTGCTGGGGACGGTCGCGGACTGGCAGCGCGACGTGTACGACCTGGTGCTGCACTCGCAGGCGGCGGGCCGAGCGGCGCTGGCGCCGGGAGTGCCGGTCGCCGACGTCGACGCGGCGTCCCGGTCGGTCATCGAGGACGCGGGCTATGGCGAGTTGTTCCTGCACGGGCTCGGTCACGGCGTCGGGCTCGAGATCCACGAAGCACCGGGAATCGGCAAGGCGGCGACCGGTACACTGCTCCCCGGCGCGGCGGTGACCGTGGAACCAGGTGTGTACTTCTCCGGGCGCGGAGGCGTCCGGATCGAGGACACCCTCGTAGTGCGCGAGCAGGGACCGGAACTGCTCACCCTGACCAGCAAGGAATTGACCGTCGTCTGACGACGGCCGAGGACGAAGGAGAACGACGAAGTGGCGGACACCAGCGATTTCAAGAACGGCCTCGTGCTGAAGATCGACGGCAACCTGCAGCAGATCATCGAGTTCCAGCACGTCAAGCCGGGCAAGGGCCCTGCGTTCGTGCGGACGAAGCTGAAGAACGTGCTCTCGGGAAAGGTCGTCGACAAGACGTTCAACGCGGGCGTGAAGGTCGAGACGGCGACCGTCGACCGCCGCGACATGACCTACCTCTACCACGACGGTTCCGACTACGTCTTCATGGACGGCGAGACCTACGACCAGATCTCGATCAGCGAGCAGACCATCGGCGACGGTGCGCGGTTCCTGCTGGAGAACATGGCGGTGCAGGTCGCGACGCACGAGGGTGCGCCGCTGTACGTGGAGTTGCCGGTGACCGTCGAACTCGAGGTCAAGCACACGGACCCGGGTCTGCAGGGCGACCGCTCGACCGGCGGCACCAAGCCGGCGACGCTCGAGACCGGCGCGGAGATCAATGTGCCGCTGTTCATCAACACCGGCGACAAGCTGAAGGTCGACTCGCGCGACGGCAGTTATCTCGGTCGCGTCAACAACTGAGAATGACCGATACCCCCAAGAAGTATGGGACGCGGCACAAGGCCCGTAAGCGCGCGGTCGACCTGTTGTTCGAGGCCGAGGCGCGCGACATCGATCCCGCCGAATTGGCCCGGGAGCGGATCGAACTGTCCGAGACCGACGAGACCGTCACCCGGGTTAACCCGTACACCGTGACGATTCTCGAGGGCGTCGCGGACAACCTGGACCGGATCGACGGGACGATCGAGTCGTATCTTCAGGAGTGGACGCTCGAGCGGCTGCCGGCGGTGGACCGGGCGATCCTGCGGGTCGGAGTGTGGGAGTTGTTCCACGCCCCGGATGTTCCGCCGGTGGTCGCGGTCGATCAGGCGGTGGAGTTGGCGAAACAACTGTCCACCGACGAGTCGCCGTCGTTCGTGAACGGCGTGTTGGGGCAGATCGTGCTGGTCGCGCCGCAGGTGCGGGCGGCTGCGGCGGCGACGTTGCAGTCTCCGGAGGCCAGCACCGACGAGTGAGTCGGTGGTTCTTGTCAGGCGTCTGCGATCGGGTCATTCGGCGGCTGAACCCTTGATCGCGCGCGTGACGGCGGCGATGTCGGCGGGGGAGACGCGGCAGCATCCGCCGACGATCTCGGCGTCCCATGTGCCGGCCAGTTCGGCGGTGAAGCGCTTGGGGCCGAGCCAGCGTTTGGCAGTGGCGTCCCACTGCTCGCCGGCGTTGGGGTAGACGATTGTCGGCTTGCCGGTGGCTTTTCGTGCAATCTCGATTGCGGGTGAGACATCCTCGGGGACACAGCAATTGATGCCGACCGCGACGACCTGCGGAGCGTCGGCGGCGAGGGCGAACGCGTCGGTGAGGGCTTGGCCGGCGCGAGTGCTGGTCTTGTCGATGGTGTAGCTGAGCCAGGCTTGGGCGTCGAGGTGCTCGAGGACGTCCAGGATGGCCTCGGCCTCGTCGATGTCGGGGATGGTCTCGACGGCGACGAGGTCGGGGTCGGCGTCGAGGAGGGTTTCGATCCGGGGCCGGTGCCAGTCTGCGAGTTGCCGTTTCGTGAGTCCGTAGCCGCCGCGGTACTCGGAGCCGTCGGCGAGGCAGGCGCCGTAGGGGCCGATGGAGGCGGCGACAAAGCTGGTTCTGCCGGTCTCCTGTGCGGCTTCGCGGGCGAGGGTGACGCTGCGTCTCATGAGTTTCGTGGCGGTGGAGCGGTCGATGCCGCGGCGGGCGAAGCCGTCGTAGGACGCCTGGTAGCTGGCGGTGGTCGCGAAGTCGGCGCCGGCGTCGAAGAAGCGCCGATGGACGTCGCGGATGGCGTCGGGGTCGTCGTGCAGCAGGCGCGCGGACCAAAGGTCGTCGGAGAGGTCGTGGCCGTGCGCCTCGAGGTCGGTCGCCAGGCCGCCGTCCGTGATCAGTGGGGTGGCGGGGAGGGCGAAAGGCACCGTGTCAGTGTACGTTCGGCGCGCGCGTCCGCGGACATCGACGCGGGTGAAGGTGGTAGGCGCGCAGACTTGTCGGGCGTCGCACACCAAGGGCACGACCGGGTGCTGGGTGCCCACTACTCGGCCCCTCACATCCCTGGAGGTCCTTCACATGCGTTCGTACGACCCGAGGCTCGGACAGATCCGCATCGGCGTCATGGGTGCGTCTGCGGCGCTCGGTTCGAGTACCGCAGTAGCACCGTGCCTTCGGTGGTGGCGCTCGGTTGACTGGGCGCAATCAGATGACGGTGTAACCGATTTGGTGGGCTGCGGTCGCTATGCGGTCGACTAGTGCGGGATGCGTCAGCGGCAGAGACAGATCCGGGCGAGTGGAGAAGGCGTCGGTGGCGCGCTCGAACAGCGCGAGCGACGTCTCACCAGCGAACCGGCCACGGTAGATGATGCCGTCGAGGTTCTGGTGGGCGCGGTGGATTGTGCGCGCCCAGTGCTGGGAGCGGCCGTGATGCGCCGCGTCGAGGGAGTGATTGCCGCCGACGCGGGTGGCCCACGCTCCGCCACCGATGCCGGACACGTCGAGCAGACGCAGTGGCCGTGTGAAGCGGGTTGCGGTCAGGTACGGGGCACCGCGGTCACGGTCGATGACGCGGGAGGATTGGAACACTTCCGCCAGCGCACCGCGGGGACTGGATGCGCCGTACCAGATCCCGTAGTCAGGATGCTCGCCTCGCATTAGCGGATGGTGATCGAAACGCAGGAGCGCCCCGAAGATGCGCAGGCCGTTCCAGGGCAGAACGTGCGCACCGGTGGTGCGATGGATACGCCACACCCTGTCGTGCTGCGCCCATTCGATTGTCTCGTCGGGAAGTAGCCCTGCGGAGCGCAGCTCGTCGACATGCGGCGGCGGTGGGATCAGCGCCGCCATCTACACCGACTCCCACTCGGCCACGGTGATCACGTCGCGAGCCTGCTCGATGTCACCGTCAGTCCCGGCGCTACCGGTCAACCACGCCACGATCGATACCGGGCGGCCGTCGACGACCAGTGACTCCTGCGGCTGCGTGAGCAACGCCTGCACTGTCAGGGGATGCAGATCCTTCGCGATCAGCGGCATCACCTTGTCGAGGTGAGGGACTTCGCCGCTATCGGTGAACTGCGTGCGGGGCAGGAGTCGCCTGCGGCCCGACTCGAAGGCCCACAGTGTGCCGGCCTGGATGCGCTGGCGGACGCGGGCGGCGGTGACTCCCAGTCGGGCGGCGCCCTCGTCGATCGACAGGGAGGTGCGGACCAACTCGGTCATCCGGATGTCGCGGTCGAGGCGAGCTGCGGTTGCTGCAGCAGGATCGCCGACAAAGCCGGCCTCGTCGAGGATGCGGGCGTCGTGCGCCGACAGTTCAGGAACGACCAGGCCGCGTGAAGCGAGGCCGTGGAGGATTTGGACGAAATCATCGCGATCGAGTTGGACGCCGGTCACCTCGCGCAGAGCTTCCTCGAAGGGAAGGTCCCCGCTGCGGTAGCGGTCCTCGGCGGCTGCAGAACCGCTCATTCCAGCCACCGTCCTTTCGCCAATTATCGCGTGCAAATCAATGCTAGCACTGATAGTGGTGTGTGTGTCACCTCCGGACCTGTCCGCCATTCCGCTGGTGCTGCAGGTCGCGGCCGGGTGGCGGGACGCGATCTCGGTGTTCGGCACCGATTCGCGCACCCCGGACGGCACCGCAATCCGCGGTTACATCCGCATCCGGGATCTCGCCGAGGCGCACCTGCTCGCGCTGGAATCGGCGGTGCTCGGGTCGCACAGGATCTGCAACCTCGGCAGCGGCGCCGGTTTCAGCGTCCGCGAGGTGATCTCGGCGTGCGAACGGGTCACCGGGGTGCCCATCGCGCGCACGACGCGCCGCGCGGGCGATCCGATCCGGCGGTGCTCGTCACGTCGAGCGAGCGCGCACTCGCCGACTTGGGCCGGCGCCCCGAGCACACCGACCTCGACGAGATCGTCGCCGACCCGTGGGAGTATGTGCAGGCGCTGGGGGATCGCGCGCACGCGGCTGGTTGATCACTAGACGGTATGGGGGTGATGCTGAGCCCCGTTGATTTGGTTGTTCATGTTGGTGGTGGTCAGGGTAGCGGCTGCGCCGCTGGTCGTCCGGCCGCGCCGCGCACAGGGTACGGAGCCGCTCCTCCGGCCTCAAGGGTCGCTGCCGCGATCGCTGCGCGACGGGCGGAGCCCGCCCTTGACCCCGGAGCCTCTGCGGACTCCTGGCAGCCGCGCGGTGTGGGGCAGGGCAGGGCAGGCCCTGCCCCCGACAGGTGCGCGGCGCGGCCGGCCGCCCCTTGGCTGGGGCCTCGCGCACATGTAACCGTGGGTTGCCGACAGGAAGCGGTCCTGGCGGTAGAGCCACAAGATGTGGGAGGCCCCAGTGAACAGTCATCGTACGAGCGTCGGGCTCGATGTGCACGCACGATCGGTGGTCGCGTGCGGCGTGGACGGGCACACCGGTGAGGTGTTCGAACGTCGAATGACCCCCGACCACAACGAGATCCTCGCCTGGATCCGATCATTGCCCGCCCCGGCGGCGGTGACCTACGAGGCCGGCCCGACCGGGTTCGGGTTGGCCCGGTCCCTGGCCGGCGCGGGAGTCGCGTGTGCGGTCGCGGCGCCGTCGAAACTGCAGCGACCCAGCGGCGACCGGATCAAGACCGACTTGTTGACCGAACTACCGGGCTCGGTGGTGGGGAGGGTGCGTGCGGTGGGGGGCCTGGCTGGATAGGTTCGCTGCTCGTGAGCAGCGATGCGGATGTGCCGCGCGAGTTGTCTGGGTTGGTGGTGCCGCAGCGGGGGGCGCTGGTGGCGACGGGAGATTTGTTCGAGCCGTTTCGGCTCGTTGACGGTGAGGGCGTGGTCGTCGCGCCGGTGGCGGCGTATTTCGCCGAGTTGACCGCGTGCGGGCGGCCCGCGACGACGCAGCGCTCCTATGGGATGGATCTGTTGCGCTGGTTCCGGTTCCTGTGGGCGATCGGTGTGGGGTGGGATCAGGCGACGCGGGTCGAGGCCCGTGATTTCTGTGGGTGGCTGCAGGTGACGGTGAAGCCGTCTCGGCCGCATTGGCGACGGCGCGGGGACGGCCCGGCGCGGTCGCGCGGATCGGGTTCGGTGGCGCGGGTGAACGCGGTGACCGGTAAGGCGGGTCGCGGTGAGCGCTACGAGGCCGCGACGGTGGCGCATTGCGAGACGGTGGTGCGGGGGTTCTACGACTTCCATCTGGAGGCGAACACGGGGCCGATGCTCAACCCGTTCCCGCTGGCTCGCCGCCGCGGCGATGGGCGCGCGCAGGCCCACCACAACCCGATGCAGCCCTTTGCCGGGCAGCGCAGCGGCCGGTATCGGCCCCGGGTGGTCACGCGGGCGCCGCGGTGTATCCCGGACGCGCGGTTCGACGAGTTGTTCGCGCAGTTGGGTTCGCATCGGGATCGGGCGTTGGTCGCGTTCTGGGTCTCGACCGGGGCGCGGGCCGCGGAGTTGCTGGGTGCCACGGTCGCCGATGTCGATCCGGGGCAGCAGTTGATCACGGTGATTCGCAAGGGAACTCGCGTGTTGCAGCCGTTACCGGCGGCGCCGGACGCGTTCGTGTGGTTGCGCCTGTATCAGGCGGAGGTGGCGGGTCTGGCCCCGGCCGGGCGGGACGAGCCGTTGTGGTGGACGCTGCGGCGCCCGCTGCGGCCGTTGCGCTACGACGCGGCGCGGGCGATGTTCACCCGTGCCAACGCCGCGCTGGGGGCGAACTGGTCGCTGCACGACCTGCGCCACACCGCGGCGTATCGGATGGCGCGCGATCCGCAGATGCCGCTGACCGATGTGCAGTGGGTACTCGGTCACGCTCACCTGTCCACCACGCAGCGCTACCTCAACCCGGTCACCGAGGACGTGATCGCCGGTCTGCTGGCCTTTCACGCCCGCCAACGCGAGCGCGACCCGGCAGCGCCACCCACAGCGGGCTATCGTGCCGAGAGCCTGCAGATCCTCTTCGGCGAGGACCGGTCGTGACCGCCGCCGACCAGGTGTCGCGTCCCGTCGTCGCGGCGGCGCACGGTGTTGCGAACCCGACTGGGGCGGTGCTGGCCGCGTCGTTCCCGCCACGCCCGGTGGCGGCGTCGTGGCCGGCCACCGAAGCGGACCGTGGCGCGGTTGTCGATCGAGTGCTGGCTGCGCCGTTCGCGTTGGACAACCCGGGCAGTCAGCAGACCCGGCGGTTGGGGGTGCTGGCCGTGCTGGGCTGGTTGCGGGCCCAGCCCGGCGAGAGTTGGCAGCAGCGGTGGCGGTCCAGCGGCGCGGAGGAGCAGCCGGACTGGCGCCGACTGGTGGGCGCCGGCCGGGCCAAGCCGCCGCCGCACCTGAGCCCCGGGTTGCTGGTGCTGATCTGCGCGGATGTGATCCGACCCAGCCTGGACTGGTTGCTGCGGTTCGCGCCGGCGCGGCACAACCTCGCCGTCGAGATGGCTCGCACGCGTGACCGCTCCGGATGCCCTCGCCGCACTCACTTCGTTGTGCACGCAGGAGGGCCGGGTCGGGTTGCAGAGCCAGCAGCGGGCACTGACGAACGTGGCGATCATCATGGCGACCAAGGGCGGCGTGGTCGCCGACGTGCGGGTCGGCGACTGCGTCGAGTTCCTCGCCGCCGCCGCGCGCGCCCGGGCCACGACCACCAGTCAGCTCAACAGCCCGCTGTTCTATCAGCTGCTGCGTATGCAGGGCGTTCTCGGCCCCGACGCTCCCGCCGCGATCGAAATGTTCTCCGGCCGTGGACAGCCCAGTTGCGAGCAGCTGATCGACCGTTATCGGATCGCGTGCCGACCGGTGCGCGACGTGCTCGTCGACTACCTGCGCGAACGGCAGTCCTCGATGGACTTCGCCTCGCTGCAGCGCCAGGCCTACCTGCTCGGCAAGCTGTTCTGGGCCGACCTCGAGGCCCACCACCCCGGCATCGACTCGTTGCAGCTGCCCCGCGACGTCGCCGCCGCGTGGAAACAACGCGTGATGTTCCGCACCCGCACCACGACCACACCCGAGCAGGGACAGACCACCATCACCACACCGCGCCTGGACGGGCGCAGCGTGCTCACCGCCGTGCGCGCGTTCTACCTCGACATCGCCGAATGGGCCGACGACGACCCGGCCCGGTGGGGACCCTTCGCGGTGCGCTGCCCGGTCAGCGCCAGCGACGCCTCCCACAAGAAGGACCGCTCACACCGCAAGTCCCGCATGGACCAACGCACCCGGGAACGGATGCCGGTGCTGCCGGCCCTGATCGCCTGGGTGAGCGCCGAACGCACCCGCACCGCCGAACTGCTCGCTGCCGCCGAACGGGCCACCCCCGGCGAGATGTTCACCTGCGCCGGGGTGAGTCTGCGCCGGGCGGTGATGAAGACCGAAACGACCGGGCGGGTCTGGGCCGAGGATCCCGACACCGGGCGCCGCCGTGACCTCAGCTTCGAAGAACACCGCGGGTTCTGGACCTGGGCAGTAGTGGAGGTGTTGCGTCACACCGGGATTCGGATCGAGGAACTGACCGAGTTGTCGCACCACAGCCTCATCCAATACCGGCTGCCGGCGACCGGGGAGCTGATCCCGCTGCTGCAGATCACCCCGTCGAAGACCGATACCGAGCGACTTCTGGTGATTTCACCGGAGCTGGCGGACGCATTGTCCACCATCGTCGCCCGCATCCGCGGCGAGCGTCCCGACGTGCCGCTGGTGGTGTCCTACGACAAGAACGAACGCGTCTACAATCCGCCCCTGCCGCTGCTGTTCCAATGGAGTCGCCGCCTCGAGAACCGCGCGGTGTCCGAGCGAGCACTGCGCAAATACCTCGACCACGCGCTGACCGCGATCGGTGTCAAGGACGGTGCCGGGCGCGTCCTGCGCTACACCTTTCACGACTTCCGCAGGCTGTTCATCACCGACGCGATCGTGCACGGCATGCCACCGCACATCGCCCAACTCGTCGCCGGCCACCGCGACATCAACACCACCATGGGCTACAAGGCCGTCTACCCCGAGGAAGTGATCAACGGACACCGCGCCTACATCGCCCGGCGCCGTGCACTGCGCCCCAGCGAGGAATACCGCACCCCCACCGACGAGGAATGGGCCGAGTTCGTCGGCCACTTCGAACACCGCAAGGTCGCCGTCGGCGACTGCGGCCGCTCCTACGACACGCCCTGCATCCACGAACACAGCTGCCTGCGCTGCCCACTGCTGCGACCAGACCCCGCCGCCCGGCCCCGGCTCGAACAGATCCGCGACAACCTCCTCGCCCGCATCGCCGAAGCCGAATCCCACCGCTGGTACGGCGAAGCCGAAGGCCTGAAGGTCAGCCTCGCCGGCGCCCACGCCAAACTCGCCCAGATGGACCAGATCACCGCTCGTCGCACGAACTCCGCCGATCTCGGCATCCCCAGCTTCGCCGACACCGCCGCACGCACCACGGACCCCACGCGATCACCGAAAACCGCTATCCCACAATAGAAAACAGCCGCATTGCATGCCAAGATTCAAGATCATTTTTTAGTTCGGAGAAGATGTTCGCGACGCCCGACATCTGGCGCGGCTGCTGCATCTGAACGAGATTGTGGCGGTGCGGATCCCCACCGTCGAACAGGAGGCGGCGCGGGATCTGGTGCGGGCCCGCGAGGACTGCCGAGGCGATCTGATGATTGCGCGGCATCGGCTCTCGAAGCTGCTGCTGCGGCAAGGGATCGTCTACTCCGGCGGCACCACGTGGACGGGCAAGCACGAACTGTGGCTGCGGGCGCACCGCTTCGACACCCCCGGGTTGCAGCTGGCCTACGACAGCGCGTTCGATGCGATGCTGGCCACCCTGGATCGCCGGACCCGACTCGACCACGCGATCGAGGCGATGGCCGCCGACAGCGAGTTCACCCCGGTGGTGACCCGACTGTGTTGCATCCGCGGCATCTCCACCCTCACCGCCTTCGGCCTGGCCACCGAGATCGGGGACTGGGACCGCCTGACCGGCCGCTCGATCGGCGCCTACGTCGGCCTGGTTCCCACCGAGTCCTCCTCGGGCACATCCCGGTCTCAGGGCGGGGTCACCAAGACCGGCAACGGGCACGTCCGCCGGCTGCTGATCGAGGCCGCCTGGCACCACCGCACCCCCTACCGCCCGGGCCGCGACCTGCGTCGGCGGTGGCAGTCGGCCTCGCCTGCCGCGCGGGCCCGCGGGCACGCCGCGAACCAGCGCCTGCACGCCCGGTGGGTAGGCTTCGCCGAACGCAAGAAACGGCCCGTCGTGGCCAACGCAGCCATCGCCCGCGAGCTCGCCGGATGGTGCTGGTCGCTGGCTGTGCTCGACGAATAGCCGCCAGCCCACCAAATGTCCGGATGCGACCGCGATCCAGCGGTGGGGGTGGCAGCGTCTGGGAGTAACCCGCGATAGTTCTATGAGCAATCCTGCCGCCGACCCCGGTGAACGGACGACGCTCGATTTCTAGACCAGCGATAGCGGCTCCCAGTCGAAAACCCGTCCTGCGGTGACCAACCCGCGCATATCAGAGTTGACGACGCGTCGAGAAAGACACGCTCACCTCCCCGCCCGATACGACAGCATCCGGTCCAACGAAGCGGCGGCCCCCGACGACGGTCG
>DATDBL010000335.1:0-4592 GCA_036524855.1 Aldersonia sp.
CCGTTGACCGCGGACCGCGCGAAGCCCGCGGTGCCGTTCGGCGGCGCGTACCGGTTGATCGACTTCGTCTTGAGCAACCTCGTCAACGCGGGGTACCTGCGAATCTGTGTGCTGACCCAGTACAAGTCGCATTCGCTCGACCGGCACATCTCGCAGACCTGGCGGCTGTCCGGGTTCGGCGGCGAGTACATCACGCCGGTTCCGGCGCAGCAGCGGCTCGGCCCGCGCTGGTACACCGGCAGCGCCGACGCGATCCTGCAGTCGATGAACCTGATCTACGACGAGGACCCCGAGTACATCGTCGTCTTCGGCGCCGACCACGTCTACCGGATGGACCCGGATCAGATGGTGCAGGCCCACATCGATTCCGGCGCCGCGGTGACGGTCGCGGGCATCCGGGTGCCGCGCAGCGAGGCGACCGCGTTCGGCTGCATCGACGCGGACGAGTCGGGTCGGATCACGCAGTTCCTGGAGAAGCCGACGCACCCGCCCGGCACCCCCGACGACCCGAACAGCACCTTCGCGTCCATGGGCAACTACGTGTTCACCACGAAGGCACTCGTCGACACCATCCGCGCCGACTCGGAGGACACCGACTCCGATCACGACATGGGCGGCGACGTCATTCCCTACCTCGTCGAGCGAGGCGAGGCGGCCGTCTACGACTTCAAGGACAACGTCGTTCCCGGCGCCACCGACCGCGACCGCGGCTACTGGCGCGACGTCGGCACCATCGATGCGTTCTACGACGCGCACATGGACCTCGTGTCGGTGCACCCGATCTTCAATCTGTACAACCGGCGGTGGCCGATCCGCGGCGAGACGGAGAATTTCCCCCCCGCCAAGTTCGTGCAGGGCGGCCTGGCGCAGGAGTCGATGGTGGGCTCGGGGTGCATCCTGTCCGCCGCGACCGTGCGCACCTCGGTGCTGTCGAGCAACGTCTACATCGAGGACGGTGCCACCGTCGAGGGTTGCGTCATCATGCCCGGCGTCCGGATCGGGCGTGGCGCGGTGGTGCGCAAGG
This sequence comes from Aldersonia sp., assembly GCA_036524855.1. GTDB lineage: Bacteria > Actinomycetota > Actinomycetes > Mycobacteriales > Mycobacteriaceae > Aldersonia. The sequence continues at coordinate 1,025 of DATDBL010000335.1, forward strand.
CGATCCTCGACAAGAATGTCGTCGTCAACGACGGCGAGATCATCGGCGTCGACCTCGAAAAAGACAGGCAGCGTTTCGCCGTGAGCAGCGGCGGCGTCGTCACGATCGGCAAGGGCGTCTGGATTTAGGCGGCTGCGCCACCCGTGAGTGGTTATGGAGTCTCTGGACTCCGTAACCACTCACGACTCACGCCATCCCGACCTGCGCCTCAGGCGATGTCGCGGTGGCGCAGGGCGGACAGGCCGGCCGCGAACAGCGCTGCCGCGAGTGCGGTCATGGCGAGGACCGGGGTCCAACTCATCGCGGCGCCGGGTAGCAACGGGGTGTGGGTGAACGGCACCAGGTCGAGCAGCCATTGCGGCGTGCCGGACAGCGAGCCGAGCAGGTACAGCGCGATCACCGCGGACAGCACACCCCACGTCACCGGGGCGAAGCGAGGCACGACGCCGAACAGGGCGACCGCGACGCCGACGAGCACCCAGATCGCGGGCAGCTGCACCAGCGCGGCACCGAGCGTGGAGGTGAGCTTGCCGCCCACGCTGCCGGCGCTGAGGCCGTAGGCCAGGCCGCCGACGATCCCCGCGACCAGCATCAACACGACGGGGCCGAGCACCGCGAAGCCGAGATGCCCCGCGGCCCAGCGCCGCCGGCCGACCGCGCCGGCGAGGACCGGTTCCGCACGCTGGGCGTCCTCCTCGCCGTGCAGTCGCAGGGTCGCGGAGATCGCGTACGCGGCGGCGGCAACGCCGAGCATCGTGTAGCCGACGCGCACGAACCCGTCCTCGAGGACGGCGGCGCCACCGAGACGTTCGAGGACGTCGCGCATCGTCTGCCCGTTGCCGAGTTCGTCGGCGATGCCGTGCACGACGCTGCCGAGCAGCAGCGCGTACAACCCGAGGCCGACCGTCCAGCCGAGCAACGTCATGCGCTGCAGTCGCCACGCGAGCCCGAACGACCCGGACAGCGACGCCGGTGCGGTGGCGGGTCCGGGGCGGCCGACGAGCAGCCCGCCGCCGAGGTCGCGCCGAGACGCGAGCGTATAGGCCGCCGCGACCAGGACGACGGTGAGCAACGCGTGCAGCAGCAGCACCCAGAAGCGGTCGCCGGCGTAGGGCCGGACCTGCAGCGACCACCCCTGTGGGGACAGCCACGACAACCAGGACAGTGTTGACAGTGTCGAACTTGCATCGCCGACCGCCCGCAGCGCGAACCCGGCACCGAGGACCGCGAACGCGATGCCGCGTGCCGTCCGGGCCGACGTCGCGACCTGCGCGGCGACTGCCGCGACCGCCGTGAACACCAGGCCCGAGCCCATCGTTGCCAGGCCGAACGCCAACGACCCCGACAGCGGCACACCGGCCCCGGCCAGGCTGACAGTGCCCAGCACGCCGACCGCGACGACACCCCCGCCGCACAGCAGCAGCGCTGCGGTGAGGTTCGCGAACCGGCCCACGGCGGTAGCGGAGATCAGTTCGGTGCGGCCGGTTTCCTCGTCGGCGCGGGTGTGGCGAATCACCGTGAGTATCGAAGCGATTCCGATGAGTGTGTAAAAGGCGCCGGCCTTCCAGATGCCCACCGCACCGATGCTGGTGTCGAACACCGGGCCGTACATGGCGCGCTGGGCGGGACTGGCGGCGATCGAGGCGGCGAACGCGACACGGTCCGCGACGGTCGGGAAGACGCTTTCGATGCTCGCGATGTAGACCGGGCCCAGCGGTAGCGAGAGCACCAGCACCCACAGCGGCAACACGATCCGGTCGCGGCGCGCATACAACCGGAGCAGGCCGAAGGTGCCGGCGAAGTCGCGGCTCTCGCCGCGGGCGGGCGCGGGTCGGGGCAGCGTCGCGGTCATGCCTGTCGCGGTCATACTGGAGCCCCCTCGGTACGTCCCTCGGTGTGATAGTGCCGCAGGAATAGGTCCTCGAGTGTCGGCGGGTTGCTGAGGAGGCTGCGCACCCCGGCGTCGCCGAGGCGGCGGACCAGGTCACCGAGGTGCTCGGCGTCGACCTGGCAGTGCAGCGTCGCGCCGTCGATGTGGACGTCGGCGACGCCCGGCAGTGCCGCGAGGTCCCCGGGGTCACCGACGAGTTCGGCGGTGATCGACGTGCGGCTCAGGTGGCGCATCGACTCGATCGCGCCCGATTCGACGGTGCGTCCGGCCCGGATGATCGTCACCCGCTGGCACAACGCTTCGACCTCGGAGAGGATGTGGCTCGACAGCAACACGGTCGTGCCGGCCGCCGCGGCCTCGTCCACGCATTCGCGAAACACCTTTTTCATCAACGGATCCAGGCCCGACGTCGGCTCGTCGAGCAGCAGCAGACGCGCGTGCGAGGAGAACGCGGACACCAGCGCCACCTTCTGCCGATTGCCCTTGGAGTAGGCGCGGGCCTTCTTGCGTGGGTCGAGGTCGAACCGCTCGACGAGTTCCGCGCGCCGCGACTGGTCGAGCCCGCCGCGCATGCGGGCGAGCAGATCGATGGTCTCGCCGCCGGTCAGCGACGGCCACAGCGTCACGTCGCCGGGCACGTAGGCGAGGTCTCGGTGCAGGGCGACGGCGTCCCGCCACGGGTCGCAGCCGAGGACGGTCGCGTCGCCGGCGTCGGCGCGCAGCAGCCCGAGCAGCACCCGCAGCGTCGTCGACTTGCCCGCGCCGTTCGGGCCGAGAAAACCGTGCACCTCGCCGGGTGCGACGACGAGGTCGAGGCCGTCGAGTGCGACGCTCGCGCCGAAACGCTTGACGAGTCCGTGGACGGCGATGACAGGTTCGGTCATCGGGCGCCTCCTTCGATGACGGTGTCGAGCAGGGTCGTGTCGGTGAGCAGCCCCTCGGTGTAGAGCTCGGCCGCGGGCAGCGTGACGGCGTCGGTCAGCTCCTGCAGCGCCGCCCGCACGTCGCCGTTGTCGGACAGCTGCAGGTGCAGCAGCATCGCGCCGAGCGAGGCGAGCGTGAGGTAGTGGGCGCGGGCGGCCGGGTCTCGGCTCGGGCGCAGCGTGCCCGCGTCGACGCCTTCCCGCAGGGTGCGTTCGGTGTCGTCGACCATGTGCTGGAACAGTGCCCGCGCCAGGTCGCCGCCGGCGGCGAAGCTGCGCAGGATGTAGGCGACCAGCGGCGCGTAGTCCGCGACCTCGTCGAGTTCGGCCACGATGTTTCGCGGCGTGAAGTTGCGCAGCAGGTCGGATCGGTGCGTGCGGATGATCTCGAGCACCCGCTTGTCGCATGCGACCCGGAGTCCGTCCTTCGATCCGAAATGGTGATTGACCAGGCCGGGGGAGACGCCTGCGGCCGCCGCGATCGCGCGTACGCCGACCCCGAAACCCTGTTCGGCGAACACGTCGACCGCCGCGTCCCGGATGCGGGCCCGGGTGCTGAGGTCGTCCGGATGCGCGGCTAAACGCATGTTCAACAGTCTAAACACGCGTTCAACGCCCGCGCAACCCCACCCGTGAGTGGTTGTGGAGTGCATGGACTCCACAACCACTCACGGGTCTTGACCAGCGGTTATTCGCCCCGCACGGCGCAGAGCAGGCCGTCGCCGAGCGGGACGAGCACCGAGGTGAGGCGCTC
>DATDBL010000336.1:0-3335 GCA_036524855.1 Aldersonia sp.
CCTTTTCCTGCCGACGCGGGAGCCAGGTTGGCCAAGCTCCGTGCCGGCACCAACCTCAAGATGCCGGACTGTTGCGTGCTCCTTGCCGCCGAGGACGCCGGGGCGCGCCTCGCATCCTTCGACGACCTGCTGGGGCGGGTCGCCGCGGCACGCAACGTCGTCGAGCTGGACAGTTGACCGCACTTGGCGCAGGCCATCGCCGTCACGCACCATGGTCCTGGCCCGACTCGCCACCGGCCAGCAGCCCGACCAGGTCGATGCCGTGCCGGGCGAACCGGTCGGCGTGCGGTGGGAAGCCTTTGCGCTCGGATGTAGCGAGCTGCATTACATCTCATCGTGCGGCGACTGCCGTCCGAGTGTCACGGTCCCTCCCAGGCGGCCTGCTCCCGGGGTGCCGGCCTCGTCGCCTGGGGAGCTCGCCCAGCCGCACGGTCGGCGCGGCGGTGCCGCCGAGCACCCCCAAGGCGTGCAGCAGCTGGTATATGTACTTGCTTGGTGCTGGGCGATATCGCACGGTAGGGGCGTTGTCGAGCAGCTCGAGGCAGTCGCCGGTGCTGATGTCGGCCATCGTGCCGCCATTGGCGGCCATGATCGCGGCGATCGGGTGCACTGCCACCTGGGTGTGGACTCGCCGACCGGGCCGGCCTGGCATTGCGCGGCCAGCGCGGCGAACCCGGCCGGGTCGCGGGTGCGGGCCATCTCCGCGGCCAGCCGCTTCGGGATGGCCGTGGTGAGCAGCCAGGCCAGGCTTGGACGGGTCACGTCGGCGCACACCAACCACAGCAGCCCGGTGCCGAGCACCGCGGCGTCGAACCTGCAGTCCCACGGTGTGGTCGCCTCGCACCAGCGGATCGGCAACGGCCGCCAGTCCACCCTGCGAGACCGGTGCCGCAGGCCAGCCACCACTGCTTCCACGAGTCGCCCGGCGTGTCAACCAGTCCAGCACGATCCGGACCCCGCGGCGGCGGGTTGTCCTAGTCCGCGCACCGGGAGAGTCGCCGACGACCTGCTTGCGATCGCGCGCAAGGGGTGTATCGTTTAGAGAACGCTACGTTCTCTAAAAGGTGTCCGATGAAGGTCCTCCCTGGGCTGATTCTCGCGATGGTGCTGGGCGCCCTCGATCAGACGATCATGGCGCCGGCGCTGCCCGCCGTCGCCCGGGAGATGGGCGGATTGGACCGCCTGCCCACCGTGATGACCGCCTACCTCGTGGCGGCGACGGTCGCGATGCCCTGGTACGGCAAGCTCGGCGACCGCTTCGGCCGCAAGCCCGTCATGCAGATCGCGATCGGCCTGTTCGTGGCCGGCGCGATCCTGTGCGGGCTTTCGGTTTCGCTGCCGATGCTCGTGACGTCCCGCGCCCTGCAGGGGGTCGGCGGCGGAGGACTGATGATCGGCGCCCAGGGCAATCATCGGCGAGGTGTTCAGCCCGCGCGAGCGCGGCCGCATCCTCGGATTCGTCGGCGCCGCCTACGCGGTCGCGGCGGTCGGCGGTCCGCTCGTCGGCGGGCTCCTGGCCGACGGCGCCGGCTGGCGGTGGGTCTTCGCGATCTACCCGCCGCTCGGGGCGGTCGCGTTCGTGGTGCTGGCCCGTACCCTGCACCTGCCGAGGCCCCGCGTCACCGCACCGCTCGATTATGCAGGCGCGACCGCGCTGTCGGTCGCCGTCGCCGGGATCGTGCTGTGCTGCCTCGATCCGAGCGCGCGGTGGGCGGCGATCGGGGTCGCAGGCGTCGTCGCCTGGGCGCTGACCGCGGGCCGCGCCGCCGATCAGATCCTGCCGCTGCGCCTCTTCCGCGATCGCGGTTTCGCGGTGCCGGTCGCGATCAGCTTCCTGATCGGCTTCGCGCTGTTCGGCACCGTCACCTACCTGCCAGCGGCCTTCCAGGTCGCGACCGGCGTGACCGCGACCCAGGCGGGCCTGCTGCTCACCGCGCTCATGGCCGGGGTGCTGGTCACCACCGTGGGGTCGGGCGCCCTCATCACCGCGACCGGAAGGTACCGCGGCTATCCGATCGCCGGCACCGCGATGGCTGCGACCGGCCTGGTGCTGCTGAGCGTGTACGCCGCCGCCGCCGCCACCGTGGCCGTCGTCGGCATCCTTCTGCTGATCGGGCTCGGCGTGGGCCTGGTCATGCAGGTGATGGCGCTGGTCGCACAGAACTCCGTGGCCTACCGCGATCTCGGCACGGCGACCTCGACCGTGACCTTCCTCCGCCAGATCGGCGCCTCCGTGGGCGTCGCCATGGTCGGCGGCCTCATCGGCTGGCGCATGACAGATCTGCACGATTACGCGGATGCTGCGGCATCCGCTTTCGGCATCGTCGCTCCGCTCGTCGGCATCGCCTTCGTGTTCGCGCTGCTCATCCCCGCCCGCCCGCTTCGCACCACCGCCTTCGTGAAGGAATCATCCTTAGCCTCGTCGCCCCGCTCGGCACGTTCGGCCGCACCGACCTCGCCCGTGCCGGCGGCAAGGGCGCCAACCTCGGCGAGCTGATCCGGATCGGGATGCCGGTTCCCGACGGATTCGTCGTCACCACCGCTGCGTACGCCTCGATCGAGGTGCCCTCCGCGGACAGGGCGAGCTACGAGGCCGCCGACATTCAGGCTGACCTCGCGGATGCGATCACGGCCGCGTACGCAGGGCTCGGACGCGGACCGGTCGCCGTGCGCTCCAGCGCTACCGCCGAAGACCTGCCCGGGGCCGCGTTCGCCGGGCAGCAGGACACCTACCTCAACGTGATGGGCGACGCCGACCTGCTCGACGCGGTGCGGCGCTGCTGGGGGTCGCTGTGGACCGATCGCGCCATCGCGTACCGCGCCAAGCTCGGCATCGATCCCGCCGAGGTGCGCATCGCCGTCGTCGTGCAGCGGATGGTCGATGCGGATGCCGCGGGCGTGATGTTCACCGCCGACCCTGTGACCGGCGACCGCGACCACCTCGTCGTCGACGCGAGCGCCGGGCTCGGCGAGGCCGTGGTCTCCGGGCTCGTCACGCCCGATCACTACGTGCTCGAGCGCGACGGGCGCGTTCACGAGTTCACCGCCGGTCGCCGTGAGGTCGTCGTGCGCAGCGTCGCGGGCGGAGGGGTCGTGCACGAAGCCGCGCCCGCCGACGCTGCGCGCGACGGCGCCCCCGCCGCATCCATCGATCGCCTGCCCGACGCAGTCCTCGCGGATCTTGCCCGCCTCGGCACCGCAGTGGCAGCCCACTTCGGCCGTCCGCAGGACATCGAGTGGGCGTACGCGGCGGGTCGCGTGCACCTCGTGCAGGCGCGGCCCATGACGGCGCTGCCGCCGCCTCCACTGCGCGGCCGGCTCAACCCGATCCGCAG
>DATDBL010000337.1:0-10833 GCA_036524855.1 Aldersonia sp.
GTGACCGCTATCCAATCTCGACCCTGGAGGATCGAGCTTCTGTCGCGATCGTCGGCACGCGTCCGGTCAGGGAATCGGCTTGCACGACGGGCGCGGGAGGCCCGGTGTGCGAGTGCACGACACCGGTGACCGAGATGGTCATACTTGTGACTGTGGAAACGGTGATGTCAGTTGCCGCGGTGAAGGCGCACCTGTCGGAGTTGGTCGCGCGTGTCAACTCCCAGCACGAGCGCGTTACGGTCACAGTGCACGGCCAGCCCTCGGCTGTCCTCATCGCCACCGAGGACCTGGAGTCCCTCGAGGAGTCGATTGCGATCCTGTCCGACCCCGACACGCTCCAGCGACTCGCGGCGTCCGACGCGGAGCTTGCCCGCGGTGAAGGCGAGTCCGAGGGCAGGCTTGCGCAGGCAATGAGCGAGCGACGCAGGCACTCTGCGTGAAGCCGGAGCGGGGCCGCTTCACGCTCGTGATCACTCCCACCGCTCGACGTCAGCTCGCTCCTCCAGGCGCTCCGCGTCCGAGCGGCTCACACGGCCACCGCGTCCTCGAGGGGCCGTGGCCGAGACCTCATCGCGCAGGAGTGTTGTGGCCACGACATCGACTCGGACTCCGAGGAGTTCGCTCAACTCTTCAGCGAGCCCGGCCACGCGCAGCAGTTCGTTACCAGACGCTGGAGCCAAGTCGACGAGAAGATCCAGATCGCTGTCGTCTCGAGCGTCGCCACGGGCAACTGATCCAAATAGCCGTGGATTCGTGGCACCGAATCTGTCCAGCACCTCGACCAAGCAACCCCGATGCCGATCGAGGGCAGCGCGAAGCCGCAATGTCTGGGCCGTCGGCTCGTTCCTCATGGCTCAAGGGTAACGAGAGACGCGCCAGTGGCGTTCTCTTGCCCGAGGGCGTTGCCAGCATCGTCACCTGCATCCGTACGATCGCCCACCAAAGGTGCGGTGGGCGAACCGCAGGGGAGCGGCACTCCGTCGTTGCCGTCAGGTGCGCGGTGCGGCGGTGGACCGGTCGGCCGGTTGGAAGAGTTCGATCAGATTGCCCGCGGGATCGGTGATCAGAATCTGGCGTCCACCCGGCCCGGCGACCACGTCGCTCCGGAAGGGAACGTCGGCATCGCGCAGGCGGGCGATCTCGGCATCGAGATCGTCGACGATGAGGTGGACGCGGTTGCCGCCCGCGCGGGCGGCGTCGGCGGGGGTGGCGCGAGCGCCGGAACTGGCGGGTCCGGACAGCAGCAGCCGCAGCGGACCGCGGACGACGTCGGCGAAGGCGGGGGCGGCGCTGGTGTGCAGGGTGAAGCCGAGGCGGCTGGTGTAGAACTCGATAGCTGCCTGGACGTCGTCGACGAGGTAACGGACACTGGCGTATTCGTCCGATGTGGTCATCGTGTTGCTCTTCTCATGGTGGGTTGGCGGTGAGGACCGGCAGCAGATACCGGACGCGGGTGTCGATCTCGGTGGCGGTGCCGCGGAAGGCGGGGTAGCTGTCCGCATCGGTACCGCCCGATGCGGCCGGATCGGAGATGCTCCAGTGAATCCACCGCGGATCCTCCGCGAACTCGGGGCAGACTTCACGGGCCTTGTCGCACAAGGAGATCACGGCGTCGAACCGGCGGTCGGACAGAGTGTCCAGGTGCCGGGGACGCTGCTCGGCGATGTCGATCCCGAACTCCTCCCGCAGCACCCGCACCGTGTTGGGATGCATGGCGGGCTTGGGGCGGGTGCCGGCACTGGTCACGTCGGCCCGGCCGCCGGTCTGGTGGCGCAGCAGCGCCTCGGCGATCGCCGAGCGAGCGCTGTTACCGGTGCAGACGAACAGGACCGCTACCGGTGCCGCCGGATCGAATACCGGTGGCGCCGGGGTCAGCCGCAGCCCTGGGTGCAACCCGGTACCGGCGCCGGCCAGCAGTTCGGCGCAGCGGTCCAGATCCAGGTGGTAGTAGCTGTCCCGGCCGTCGAAACTGCTGCGCGTGGCGGTGACCAGCCCCCCGTCGCGCAGCAGCCGCAGATGGTAGGAGACCAGGTTCTGCTGCTCGCCCACCATCGTCACCAGCTCACGTACCCGGTAGTCACTGCCGGCGAGTTCGGCCAGCAGCCGCCAGCGCAGCGGATGGGCGGCCAGCTGCGCGAACGCGGGGACGGGTTGACTCGACGGCACCACGACTAGATAATAACACCGATACATCAAACCAGTTTGATCGAATTTCACGCACGCGTGTAGGAACGGGGTGTCGAGAAGATGCCGACCGATGTGCCGGGCGAGCTGCGCCGCAGCCTGGGGGTGAGCGATGCGGTGGTGATCGGGCTCGGCGCCATGATCGGGGCGGGGATCTTCGCGGCCCCGGCTCCGGCGGCGCAGGCGGCGGGATCGGGGCTGTTGCTCGGGCTCGCGGTCGCGGCGGTGGTGGCGTTCTGCAATGCGACCTCGTCGGCGCGGCTGGCCGCGCGGTACCCCGCCTCGGGCGGCACGTACGTGTACGGGCGTGAACGGCTCGGTGTTTTTTGGGGATACCTGGCGGGGTGGAGTTTCGTGGTCGGTAAGACCGCGTCGTGCGCGGCGATGGCGTTGACCGTCGGCGCGTACGCCTGGCCCGAGCAGGCTCACGCCGTGGCTGTGGCGGCGGTGGTCGGGTTGACGGCGGTGACCTATCGGGGCGTGCAGAAGTCGGCGGTCCTGACCCGGCTGACCGTGACGATCGTGCTGGCCGTGCTCGCCGCCGTGGTAGTCGCGGCATCGACCTCCGACACCGCCGATGCCACACGGCTTCAACTCGATTCCGCCGACATCACTGCGGGCGGGGTGTTGCAGGCGGCGGGGCTGCTGTTCTTCGCCTTCGCCGGATACGCGCGGATCGCCACCCTCGGTGAGGAGGTGCGCGACCCCACCCGCACGATCCCGCGCGCCATCCCGCTGGCGCTGGGCATCACCCTGGTCGTGTACGCGGTCGTCACCGTCGCGGCGCTCACGGTGCTGGGTCCGCGGGGCCTGGCCGGGTCGACCGCGCCGCTGTCGCAAGTCGTACAGGCAGCCGGCGCGGGCTGGCTGGAACCGGTCGTGCGCACCGGCGCCGTCGTCGCCGCGCTGGGCTCGCTACTGGCGTTGATCCTCGCCGTCTCGCGCACAACCTTGGCGATGGCCCGCGACCGGCACCTGCCCCGAGCCCTGGCGGCAGTGCATCCCCGGTACGCGGTGCCGCACCACGCCGAACTCGCCGTCGCAGTGATCGTCGCCATTGCCGCCGCGACCACCGACGTCCGTACCGCGATCGGGTTTTCGTCTTTCGGGGTGCTCCTCTACTACGCCGTCGCCAACGCAGCCGCATGGACACTCACGCCAGCCGAAGGACGGCCCCTTCCGATCGTCCCGGTCCTCGGCCTGGCGGGCTGCCTGACGCTGGCGTTCACCCTGCCGGCGAGATCGGTGCTCGCCGGGGCCGCGGTGGTGGGCGTGGGCGCGCTGATCTTCGCCGTACGCCATCGATTCGGCTCCTCCTCTGTTTGAGTGTCGACTTCGCACGCCAAACCCACACTTCGCAGTGGGTACACCCACTTTGCCAGGATGGGTGAGAGAGCGTGCGAAGTCGAATTGTCGTGACGGCGCCGTGAGCACCGGACCGGTCGGCCCTCGCCCGGCACGGGAGCCCCGCGAATCCGGCCACGATGGGTCTAATGTAAGGCCTCGTGGTGTCCGACGAACTCGTGGCGTACGTCCACACGCTGGCCGAGCAGCTCGTCCCCGCATGACCGGAGCGACCATGAAGATGCCCAAACCCACCGAGGCCGACAAGGAGCACTTCCGGGCCCTCGTGCCGACCGCCGCCGGCGTGGAGGTCAAGCCGATGTTCGGCAACCTCGCCGCCTTCGTCAACGGCAACATGTTCGCCGGGCTCTTCGGCGCGTCCGTCGGCGTCAAGCTGGGCGCAGACGACCACGCCGAGTTGGCCGCGCTCGGCGGCGGGCCCTTCGGACCTGAGGAGCGACCGATGGGCGGCTACCTCACCCTGCCGCCCACCCTGACGTCCGAGCAAGCCGCCCAGTGGGTCGACCGTGCACGGGGCCACATCGCCACGCTGCCGCCGAAACGGAAGAAGTAGCAACAGCGGGCGGCATTCACGCGGGACGCAGCCACGTGATGGACAATTGCTCGGTCGCGACCAACGGCGCCGGCCGAACCGCCAACCAGTCCGGGTACTGGTCGCGGTAGGTCGCGTCGGCGGGGTTACCGGATTGGCCGCCGGGCAGGTTCGCCAGCCCGGCGTCGAGCCGCCCGGGGGACACGACGAGTCGAAACGCCGGGCCGAAACCCGGCCGGGTCGCGCACACCGTCTCGGCGCAGCCGGGGATCGGGGCCTGGTCCATGTCGAGCCGCGCCGCGAGCGCCGGCAACCCGGCCGAGAACGGATGCCGGATTCCCGACGGATTCACCGCGCCCCACCGCACTTCACCGGGGGCAACCCCGGGGACCATGCGCGCGAGCACGGTCGCCGCCAGGTCGAGTTCGCCGAGCACGAACGCCGAGCGGTCGGGATACGGGGCCGGCGCCAGGTCGTGATGACCGAGCAACGCCCGCAGCGGCGCCTCGTGATTGTGCCACCAGTAGCGGAATTGCGGCTCTGCCTCGGCACATTCGGCGAGCAGGCAGGAGAACCAGGTTTCGCGCGCCAGCTCACGAAACGCGACGAGCGCGGCCAGGCCCACCGACTCCGGTCGGGCGGTGCCGTCCCAGCGTTCGATGCCGCGCCGCAGGCTCTGCCGGGTCGCCGAACCGGCCACCGCGGCTTCGTCGAGTGCGCGCAGGGCGAGGTCGCGGTAGAAGTCGTAGAACTCGGCGCGGGTGTCCGACTGCACGCCGAGCAGCTTCGGCTCGGTCCACGAATCTCCTCGCGCCAACAGCGTTCCGAGGCGTGCGGCGCGGACACCGTTCGAGTAGTTGACCGCGAACCGAGGACCGGAGTCGTGCTCGGGAGTCCCGTTGTTGGCGTTGACCAGAAGTCCGCTCGGCGGGTCGAGCAGCTGCGGCAGCGACTCGGCGGGAAGGTGCCCACCCCAGGAATCGGCGCCCGAACCGGCGATTCCGGGCGATGCACCTGCGGGCCGCGCCGGGTACGTCCCGGAAACGGCCCAGCCGATGCGCCCGGTGTGGTCGGCGAACACGAGGTTGATCGGCGCGCCGCGAGATCGTCGGGCGACCTCGCAGCCCTGCGCCACGTCGCGGGCAAGGAGCAGGTCGGCGAGGCCGAGATTCAGCCCGCCGGGCTCGCGGCACACCCAGCGCAACGCCAGCGGGTCGCGCGCCTCAGCGGTGCGCGGATCGATTGGGCCCCACGCGGTGTCGTCGAACTCCACGTCCACCGGTTCCGCGCCATGCACCTCGATGCGCTCGCGCCGGACCGTCACCCGATCCTCGCCTACGCGAACCAGATCGACGGTGTCACCGGCGAGCCGGGTGGCACCCCATGCCAATCGATCCGTGGCACCGGCCACGAACACCGGCAGCCCGGGCGCGATCACGCCGTCTACCCGACCGTCGGGCCAGCGCAGCCCGGCCCGGTAGAACAGCGCCGGCACGCCGAGGGGCAGATGCATGTCGCTCGCCAGCACGGCTCGACCGTCGGGTGTCCGGGTTCCGGCCAACGCCGCGACGTTGGATCCCCACGGTGGGTCCTGCGCAATCACCGCGCGCACCGGTCGACGCCCCTTGGCGACGATCGAGCGGATGTCGGCCTCCGGCAGCGCGGCCGTGCGCGGCGGCAGGGGCCGGCCGGAGGCGTCCACCCGAAACGGGTCGGCGTTGCCGGTAAGAAACTCCCGCACGCTCGCGGGCAGGTGGTGGCGCATCACCTCGTGCATCCGCCGGTCCTGGCCGTCGCCGCTGAGCATCTGCGCGAGCGACAACCCGATCAGGACGCAGTCCCGGGTGCGCCACGGCGCCATCGCCACGCCGACGAGCCGCAACTCGAACGGCACCGGAGCGTCGGCGATCGCGAAGTTCACGCCGTCGGTGTACGCGGCGAGCAGGGCGGCGTGCCGGTCCGGCAACGCCGCGATCACCGCGTCCGCGACCCGGTCGAAGTCGAGGCGGCGCTGGCGGACGTCGTCGTGCACGACGGCGGCTCCGACGATCTCGGCGAGCCGCCCGGATGCTTTGCGACGCAACAGGTCCAGCTGGAACATCCGGTCTCGACCGGTCGCGTAGCCGAGCCCGGCCGCGGCGTCGCGCAGGCTCTGGGCGTGCACGGTCGGGATGCCACGCGCGCACCGATCGATCCGGACCGGCGCGGCCACGCCGGGGACGTCGACCTCGGACGGCCACGGCGGCGTCGCAGTGAACTCGGGCACGCGCACACAGTACTGCCGCGGGCGATCCCGTCGAGTCCGACCGCGAATGTGACCTCAGGCCCACGCCTGCCGCCCTCAAACGACGCGGTGCAGCCAGCCGCGGGTATCCGGGCGCAGGCCGAACTGGATGTCGAGGATGTGTTCGCGAAGATCGAGTGCGTGCGTGCCGGGCCCGCCGTCGGCGACGGTGAACTCGATCGCGTCGCCGCGGAATCCCGTGATCGGCGTGACGACAGCCGCGGTGCCGACCGCGAAAGCCTCTGTGATCGTGCCGTCGGCGCAGCCCGCACGCAGTTCGTCGAGCGAGATGCGGCATTCGACGGGCTCGAGCCCGTGCTCGGGTGCCAACGCGAGGACGGTGTCGCGGGTGACCCCGTCGAGGATTGTGCCGAGGCTCGGGGTGAGCAATCGACGGTCGGAGGTGATCAGGCAGATGTTCATCGTGCCCGCCTCTTCCAGCCAGCGACGCTCCGCGCTGTCGAGGTAGAGCGCCTGATCACAGCCGTGCGCGTGGGCTTCGACCTGGGCGGCGAGGCCCGCGGCATAGTTGCCGCCGCACTTCGCGGCACCGGTGCCGCCCGGCGCGGCCCGGGTGTACTCGGCGCTGATCCACAGCGTGATGGGCTGGACCCCGGAGCCGAACAGCGGCGCCGACGGGCTCGCGATCACGGTGTAGGTCGCCTGCTGAGGCGGGCGAACGCCGAGCAACGGGTCGGTCGCGAACATGAAGGGGCGCACGTAGAGGCAGTGCGAGCTGTCGTGCGTCGGCACCCAGGGCTCGTCGGTACGGATCAGCGCGTCCAGGCTGGCGAGGAAGTTCTGCTCCCCCAGCGGCGGCAGCGCCATCCGACGAGCCGAGCGGTCGAAGCGACGGGCGTTACGCTCGGGCCGGAAGAGCCAGACGCTGCCATCGGCGTGGCGATATGCCTTGAGTCCCTCGAAGATTTCCTCGGCGTAGTGCAGCACCGCCGCGGCCGGGTGCATCGGGATCGGCTCGAGCGCGACGATTTCGCGCGCGTGCCAGCCGATGTCGGCAGTCCATGACGCGATCGCCATGTGATCGGTGAAGAATCGGCCGTACCCGGGGTCGCGCAGGATCGCGTCGCGTTCGGGGACCGGGGTCGGGTGCGCGCAACGGCGCACGACGTAGGCATCCGTCATCGACGTCGTCCGGGTTGGCTGGCCACGCTCGAAACGGTACGCGGGACGAACTGATGACGGGCCGATCGGTGAAATCGGGGGTTCGTCCGGATCTGCACTCGATCCCGGCCGCACAGCCGTCGTCGGATGCGAACATAGCGTGGATAGGCAGATAGTTCTCGACCCTCGAAGGAGACCACGCGTGATCGGTCGGATGCTGCCACCCAACGGCCGCAGGAGTCCCCGGTGAGCGTCCTGCCGGGCCGGGAGCGGGTCGTCGTCGTCGGCGCGGACGCCGCCGGGATGAGCGCCGCGCACCAGGCGCTGCGCAGCGCGCGAGCCGTCGGCAAGAACATCGATATCGTGGTCCTGGAGAAGACGTTCGACACCTCGTATTCGGCCTGTGGAATCCCGTATCTGGTTGCGGGGTTGGTCGATTCAACCGACGATCTCGTAGCCCGAACCGCCGATAAGCATCGCGCCATGGGTGTCGATCTGCGTTTGGGGTCCACGGCCACCGCGGTCGATCTGACGTCCCGGCGCGTGACTGCCGAGTCCGAGGACGGGCATCCCAGCACTGTCCCCTTCGACAAACTCGTCCTCGCCACCGGCGCGGCACCCGTGATCCCAGACTGGGCGACCGACCAGCACGGGCGATTGTTCGGCGGAATCAGACCAGCGAAGAACCTCGATGACGCGCGCTTCTGGCTCGATCTGGTTGCACTCCCCGCAGACGGTGGCCGCGCCCGCCGCGCGGTCGTCGTCGGTGGCGGCTACATCGGTGTGGAGATGGCCGAGGCGACGCTCGCACGTGGCTTCGACACCACCCTGATCACCCGCCACACGGTGATGAGCAGTCTTGATGCACACATGAGCGAGCGCATCGTCGCGGCGATGCGATCCGCAGGAGTGCAGGTCGTCACCGACCACGTCGTCGAGGCCGCGCACACGGTCGATGGTCACGTGCGATCGGTGACCACGGACGACGGCACCGACTATGCGGCCGATGTCGTCGTTCTCGGACTCGGGCTGCGTCCGGCGAGCGAACTCGGCGCCGGGGCCGGTTTGGCGCTTGGCGAGCACGGGGGCTATCTCCCCGACGACCGACAACAGGTCGCAGAGGGGGTGTGGGCGGGAGGAGACTGCTGTGAGGTTTTCGACCGCATCAGGCGACGGACGGTGTTCGCGCCACTGGGCACGCACGCCAACAAACAGGGCCGCATCTGCGGTCACAACCTCGTCGGGGAGGAACGGACGTTCGCCGGGATACTCGGAACGGCCATCACCCGGTTCAGTGCTGCAGGTGTGCACGTCGAGATCGCCCGCACCGGACTCAGCACCACACAGGCCGCAGAGGCCGGGTTCGACGCGGTGTCGCTCGTGACCGACGGCGTCACGGCGAGCGGTTACATGCCCGAACGCACTCCGATCGCAACCAACGTCGTCGCCGACCGCTCCAGCAGGAGACTCCTGGGAATGCAGATCGTCGGTGGACACCAATCCGGCAAGCGGATCGATACCGCCGCCGCGGCGCTGTGGGGCGAAATGAGCGTCGACGACCTCGCCGCGATGGACCTCTCCTACGCACCGCCCTTCGCCACCGCCTGGGAAGCCGTGCAACTCGCCTCTCGCCGGCTCGCCGACCGCTTCTGATCCGACCCGACACTGCCGTGAAACTGGTACCGGCTGTCGCCAAGCCATAAGATGCCGCCACGCCGCTACCTGCGATTATGCTCGTATTGCAAACGTGTGTGCGATCCTGTCCGACCCTGTCGCTACCGTCAAACCATGAGCGCCACACAGCCCCAACGGGAAGCCAAGCCAGCCGACAACGCAGAAGATGGGCGGATGCCCCGTGGCGCGACCCCGCCCGCATACACTGACGCTATGACGGAGGTGGGGAGCCCGGCGCACAGTTCGATAGGCCTCGAGGACATCGCACGAGCCATCGCGAGCCGTTGGGGAGACGAGTCCAACACGACTGTCCGAATGCTGACCGATACAGCCATCTATCTCCACGAACGCAAGCTCGTAGAATGGGTATTCGAGGATACAGAATCGGCAGCGGACTACGCCGATGTATTCAGGCAGATTCGCAAACGCGGTATCGACGTGGGAATTGTTTTACCGATGCCGGAACTCGGCCGCGCACACGAAGAGTTCTGGGGAACTGGGCTTGTTCTGTACGGCTGGATCGACCGTGGCGACAATGTGGTAAGGTTCACCGGCCCCGAGGTCGCGTGAATGCCACCATCGCTCGTAACCCAGACGACTATCGCTTTCATATGGGATTTCGACCGCACCCTGACTCACGCCTACATGCAAAAGCCGCTTTTTTGAGCACTATGACGTCGACGAAGGGAAATTCTGGCAAGAGGTCAATGCACTCAAGAAGTTCTATTCTGTGTACGATCTACAGGTTGCCGAAGACACTGCATATCTTGAACACACGCTAAATTATGTTCGCACAGGAAGATTCCCGCGCCTCACGAATGCCCTCTTGCGCGAGCTCGGCTCGCGGGTTCAGCTAGCGCCAGGGATGCCAGAATTTATGCAGCGCACAAGGGATTTCGTAGCCAAAGATGCCAGATATTCTAAGCACATGATTTCGGTCGAACACTATGTCGTCTCAACCGGATTCCGGCAGATGATCGAAGGAAACCCGATCTTCGAGTACCTCGACGGGGTTTGGGCCTGCGAATTGTTGCCAGACGCGCCGAGGGCCAACGATGGAGAACTCGATAGGAGCTCTTTTGACCCCGACGGCCCCTTGACGCAAATTGGCTACACAATCGACAACACCACCAAGACGCGTGCAGTATTCGAGATCAACAAAGGAATCAACAAGCTCGATAATGTAAACGTGAATGCGCGCATGGCCGAAGATGAGCGGCGCGTTCCATTTAGGAATATGATTTACATCGCGGACGGACCAAGCGATGTGCCTGTTTTCTCCGTCGTCGGCGGTAAGGGTGGTAAGACTTTAGCGGTCCACAGCGGAAACAACTACGACGGTGTATTGCAGTTGCAGGACGACGGTCGGGTGAACCACACGGCTGCCGCCGACTACACCGCGGAAAGCGACGCAGACCGTTGGCTTTTCCGATCCTTGCGAATCATTGCTGATGCAATCAGCCACGATCGCGAGCAGAGAATCGAGACGATCGTGAACCCCGCGGGGCACGCAGTCTGACTCACACTGACGCAAGGCTCACGCCGAATCCTGAACCTCCCGCTCGCTGCGGCGGTGACGTTGCCATCGGGCTGGAGCACCACGGAACGGAGGGTGACGAACAGCGGCGCGTCGGGCGCCAGCGCATCCTCACAACCGGCACATTCGATTCCG